>NZ_JBEZXZ010000014.1:0-87035 GCF_040638275.1 Actinoplanes sp. NPDC026623
GGGACGGCCGCACGCTGCCGGCCGACCGACGGGCGCGGCGCCTCACGGCGCGCGTCGTCGAGATCCCCCTCGTACGGGTAAGGCGGGGCGCTGGCCGGCAGGATCCCGCCGACCGCACGCAGCTCGGTGGTGTCCTGGGCGTCCGGCCGCAGCAGCTCCGGCGAGAGCGGATCCGGCCGCGCGGGCGCGGCGCGGGGCGCCTCGGCGGCGCGGGGCGGCTCGTTCTGCCGGGGCTCGCTGCCGTTGGGCGACAGGTGGGCCATCAGGTCCTGGTAGCGCGCCCGGCTGTCGGACCAGCGCGGCGCCGCGGCGTTGTCGAGCGGGGAACCCTCGGCCACCGAGGGCAGCGCGGAGGCCGGGCCGGCCGACGAGAACGGCGACGGCGAAAGGGGCCGGATGTCCCCCGAAGGGGTGTCCGCCGGAAGGGTCCGGTCCGAGGTGAACGACCGGAGGTCGGAGGCGGGCCGGCGCCAGGCCGGCACGTCCGTCTCGGGGTCAAGCGCCGAGCCGGCGTTGGACCACGGACTCTCCCGTGTCGCCCAGCCGTTCAACAGGGTACGGTCACGCGATTCAGCACCGGTGCCGCCTTCCCCTGCACCGGCGTCCCCGGAATGCCCTGTTTCGTCCACCGCGCGCTCCTCGCTTGCCCCCGCTGAGGCTACCGTGTGGTTGCAGTGGCGATAAGTTGCAGCGTCGCGACAATTGCCCGCCCGGAAACCGGTAAACGGCGAACCGGGCAATCTTCGCCATGGCGCGGGGGATCGAAGTCTCGGAGGTTCACATGACCGCTGCGTCCGGCGGCGCACAGACGGCGGGGCGCCCCACCCGGCTGCCGCGCTCGGCACGCCGTAAGCAACTGCTTGCCGCCGCGCAGCAGATCTTCGTGGCACAGGGCTATCACGCCGCTGCCATGGATGAGATCGCCGAACGGGCCGGCGTCTCCAAACCCGTGCTCTACCAGCACTTTCCCGGAAAGCTGGACCTTTATCTGGCCCTGCTGGACACCCACTGCGACGCGATAATCGCCAAGGTGCGCGGCGCGATGGCGGCTACTCCAGACAACAAGGAGCGGGTCAAGGGCGCCGTCCGGGCGTACTTCGACTTCATGGACCACGAGAGCGAGGCGTTCCGGCTCGTCTTCGAGTCCGACCTGCGCAACGACCCGCAGGTCCGCGAGCGCGTCGAACGGGTCGAGCAGGGCTCCATCGCGGCGATCACCGACACGGTCGTCTCCGATACCGGGCTCAGCCGGGCGAACGCGGAGCTGCTCGCGTCCGGGCTGGTCGGCGCGGCCGGCCAGGCGGCGCAGTTCTGGCTCGCCAACGGGCGCCAGACGCCGAAGCCGGAGGCGGAGTCGCTGGTCGCCGCCCTGATCTGGCGGGGCATCGCCAGCTTCCCGCTGCAGGGTGAGTCAACGCCCGGCGCGCCGGGGGAAATCGGCTAGCCTTCAGGGCGGACGACATCTGAGAGGGAGGACCCCGTGGAGGTCAAGATCGGCGTGCAGTACGCCCCGCGCGAGCTGGTGCTGGAGAGCGCACAGACGCCGGCCGAGGTCGAGCAGGCCGTGACCGAGGCGATGGCCAAGGACAGCGTTCTCACTCTGACCGACGAGAAGGGCCGCAAGGTGATCGTCCCGATCGCCAAGGTGGCCTACGTGGAGATCGCCGAGAAGTCCGAACGGCCGTTCGGCTTCACCACCCGATAGCACCGCGCGACGAAACGGCAGGGAACTCCGCTCCGGGGTGCCCTGCCGTTTCTATACAGCACCGTCACCTTCGCCCTGAGGTGCGGAATCTCCTGGTCGGGTAGACTCGTTTCGTCGCCGTCGACGTCGGCTCGTCATTTCGAGTCGCCGCGGCGACGCGCGTGCGGCCCGCGAGCATCTCGCGTGTGGCCCGCGCCCTACCCAGACCGCGCCCCAGGACTTCGACGGGCGCACCACGAGAGGCACCCGTAGAACTTCATGACCGACATCGAGAACAACGAAACAGAACCGGCGCTGGTGCCGGTGCTCACCCGCGCGCCCGTCCGCGCGGACAGCCCCACCTTCGCCGAGCTGGGCGTTCGCGCGGAGACCGTCGAGGCGTTGGCCGCGGCCGGCATCACCCGGGCGTTCGCGATCCAGGAGTACGCCCTCCCCATCGCCCTGCGCGGCACCGACCTGATCGGCCAGGCCCCCACCGGCACCGGCAAGACCCTGGGCTTCGGCCTGCCCCTGCTCGAGCGGGTGCTCGCGCCCAGCGAGGGCGCCGACGGCCAGCCGCAGGCCCTCGTCGTCGTGCCGACCCGCGAGCTCGGCCTGCAGGTCGCCCGCGACCTGGCCGCCGCGGGCAGCACCCGGGGCGTGAGGGTGCTGCCGATCTACGGCGGCGTCGCGTATGAGCCGCAGGTCGAGACCCTGAAGAAGGGCATCGAGATCCTGGTCGGCACCCCCGGCCGCCTGCTCGACCTGGCCAAGCAGAAGCACCTGAAGCTCGGCTCGATCAAGGCCCTGGTGCTGGACGAGGCCGACCGGATGCTCGACCTCGGCTTCCTCGAGGACGTCGAGAAGATCCTGGCCATGCTCCCCGAGCAGCGCCAGACGATGCTCTTCTCGGCGACCATGCCGGACCCGATCGTCGCGCTGAGCCGCCGCTTCCTGCACCACCCGGTGACCATCCACGCCGGCCACACCTCGGAGAGCGGCCCGTCGCCGCTGACCAAGCAGGTCGTCTACCGCACCCACCCGCTGAACAAGCTGGAGATGGTGGCCCGCATCCTGCAGGCCCGCGAGCGCGGCCTGACCATGATCTTCACGCGGACGAAGCGGGCCGCGGACCGGGTCGCGGAGGACCTCGACTTCCGCGGGTTCGCGGTGGCCGCGGTCCACGGCGACCTGGGCCAGGGCGCGCGCGAGCGGGCCCTGCGCGCGTTCCGCTCCGGCAAGATCGACGTGCTGGTGGCGACCGACGTGGCCGCCCGCGGCCTCGACGTCTCCGGCGTCACCCACGTCATCAACTACGACTGCCCGGAGGACCCGGACACCTACACGCACCGCATCGGCCGCACCGGTCGCGCGGGCGCGACCGGCGTCGCGGTGACCTTCGTGGACTGGGAGGACATGCCGCGCTGGGTGCTCATCGACAAGTCGATGAGCCTCAACATGCCGCAGCCCCCGGAGACCTACCACACGTCCGAGGCGCTCTACTCCGACCTGGACATCCCGGCCGACGTCTCGGGCACGCTGCCGACCGCGGTGCGCACCCGGGTCGGCCTGTCGGCCGAGATCGAAGAGGACCTGGGCGGCACCCGCCGTCGCGGCAGCCGCGACGGCGGCCGTGACTCGGCCCGTGGCCGTGGCCGCAACGAGCGGTCCCGCGGCCCGCGCCGTGACGACGCACCGGCCGAGGCCGCCGCGCCCGCAGCGACCGACGAGGCGAGCGACGGGCCGCGCCGGCAGCGGCGCCGCCGCCGCGCCGGCGACCCGGTGACGACGACCGACGAGGCCACCACGACGACCCCGCTGTTCTCGGGCGACTCGGCGGCGATCGCCGACGACTCGTCCGCCGACGCGTCCGGCGACGACGCCGACAACGGCCCGGACGACGGCTCGGCCGAGGGCGACGCGGCGGGCCGGCCCCGCCGGCGCCGCCGGCGGGGTGGCCGCGGCACCCGTGCCGCGGGCGGCACCGCAGAGGGCGGCGAGGGCGGCGATTCCGCGCCCGCCGAGGCCTCCGGCGGCTCCGAGGACTGACCTACGCAGAACGGGCGTACGGAGCGGCTCGCCCGCCCTGTGCGCCCGTTCTGCTGTTATTTCGTCGCGGTCTCTGACGCCCTCGGTGATTCGGGCGGGTCAGTGCGTCGGCTCCAGCCCCAGGGCCGCGCACGCGCGCCGGTACATGCCGACCGTCTCCAGGCGGACCTGGCGGCGCTCCGTCAGGTGCTCGCTGAACGGGATGCGGACCGGGACGGCGATGCCGTTCACGGTCGCGTCGAAGTCCATGCCGTCGGCGTCCATTCCTGACATCCGGGCGGCGCTCGCGGCCGCGATGCCGCCCAGCCCGCGGACGATCAGCACGTTGTCGTCGGCGTGGTCGTCGTTCATGTGGCGGGCGATCTGCGCCACCACCTCCGGCGTGAAGGTCATTGCCAGCGCTCCTTCAGCTCGCGCAGCACCGCGATGTTCAGCCGATGGGCCTCGACCACCTCGGCGACGGAATTCCCTTCATCGTCCGGCGTGAATACCCCCTGGTCGAGCAATTCGCGATAACGGGTGCGGAACGCCGGCGGCGAGATGCCCTCGAAGACGAAGAAGCCGCGACCCGCGCCGTCCAGACGGAGAGCCGCTCCGTGGGAGGGCTGGCGTCATCGCGGCACCTTCGCCTGGTCAGGTTCGGCCGGGGCAGAATGGTGGGATGCCCCAACCACTGGACGCCGTCCTCGCCGAGGTGCGTGGCCTGCTGCTCGACCCCGCGCTCACCCGCGCGGTCGCGGCCGGCAAGCGCCGCGGCCTCACCCCGTCGGTCAACCGGGCCGAGCTCCGGCCGGTCGCCCTCAAGGGCGGAAACCGGTTGCAGATCGTGACCGATGACGGCTCCCGGCCCTACACCCGCAATGTCGCGCCCGGCGCCGAGGCCGAGGCGGCGATCGACGCCCTGCTCGCGGAGCCCTTCGGGAACTGGCACGTGGAGACCGCCGGGACCACCGTGCAGGTGCGGATCACCAAGAAGGGCGACGCCCAGGTGCACCGGGCCGCGGCGGCCGAGCCCGCGGTCACCCAAGGTCACGACCGGGCCAAGCAGTGGCTGCTGGATCCCGGCGACCCGCTCTTCACGGTGGTCGGCGGGACGGCCGCCAAGCGCCGGCAGGTCGACGCCTTCCTGCGCGCGCTGGCCGCGACGCTGCCCGACGACCTGCCGGACCTCAGGGTGGTCGACCTGGGCTGCGGAAACGCCTACCTGACGTTCGCGGCGTACCGCTACCTGACCGACCGCGGCGTGCGGGTCCGGGTCGTGGGTGTCGACGTGCGCGAGGACCAGCGGGTGCGGAACACCGCCGTCGCCGAGCAGCTGGGCTGCGCCGACGCGGTCACGTTCGTCGCCGGCACGATCGAGGACGCCGTCGTCGACCAGGCGCCCGACCTGGTGCTCGCCCTGCACGCCTGCGACACCGCGACGGATCAGGCGCTGGCCCGGGCGGTGAACTGGGGCGCCCGGTGGGTGCTGGCGGCGCCCTGCTGCCACCACGACATCGCCAAGCAGCTCAAGAGCAACCCCACCCCGGCGCCGTACGGTGAGATCACCCGCCACGCGATCCTGCGGGAGCGCTTCGCGGACGTGCTCACCGACTCGCTGCGCTCGGCCCTGCTGCGGCTGCGCGGCTACCGGGTCGAGGTCGTGGAGTTCGTGGACTCGGCGCACACGCCGCGCAACCTGCTGCTGCGGGCCCGGCTGACCGGCGCGGCCCCGGCCGAGGGCCAGCGCGCCGAATACGACGCGCTGACCGCTCAGTGGGGCGTGACGCCGGCGCTGGAGAAGCTGCTCACCTGACCACGGTGGTGAACGCCGCGGTGTGCACCCCGCCCGCCGCAAAGTCGAAGAACATCCGGTAGCGGCCGGGGCCCGGCGCGGCCAGCCAGAACTTGACGGCCCCGTCGACGAGTCGCGGCTCCGGGTGCACGTGGACGTAGCCGACGTCGCCCTCGCGGAACACGACCAGGTGCCCGAAGGCGCCCAGGTACGGCTCCAGCGCGGCGGGCCCGCCGCCCGGCCCGGACACCGTCAGGAGCAGCGGCTGGGCGACGCCGGTCTGCGGCTGTCCCGCGTACGACACGGTGAAGCCGTCGACGCTCGCCCGGGTGACGGGCGCGGGGAGCGCGACCGGGCGGTAGTCGCCGGCGACCGTGAGGTCGACGCCGAGCGTGACCGGCGTCTGCTTGCCGCCGACGATGGCGGTGAAGTCGGCGATCGCCCGGTAGCTGCCGGGCGCCGCCAGGCTGAGGTCGATGCTCCAGGTGCCGTCGGGCGCCATCGTGGGGTGCAGGTGCTGGTAGCCGGTGAGGTCCCGGCGCACCACGACGAGGTGCAGCGGCTTGTCGTGCATGACCGCATACGTGGTGACGGGCACCCCGGCCGTGAGGATCCGGAAGGTGAACGGCTGCCGCCGCCCGGCCTGGAACGCGGTGGCACCGGGCACGAGGGTGAGGCCCGCGGCGGTGACGGCGAGGCCGCCGACGCTCTCGGCCGCGTTGCCGGCTCCGTTGACCTGGGTGACCGTGCCGTCGGCGTTGTGCACGTGCGGCGCGGCACCGGTGTCGTCGTGCGGCGCGACGGCCGCGGTGTCGTGGCCGTGCCCGCCGCCGGTTGCGGTGGTTGCCGTGGGGGTGGCCGCGGCCCGCTCGACGGAGTTGTTGAGCCGGCCGATGCCGTAGCCCGCGAAGAGGACCACGACGACGATCGCCCCGAAGGCGGCGAGCCGGAAGCCCGCGCGATCGGATTTCGGCTCGGTGGGCGCCGGGCCGAGCGGGTCAGGCATCGGCAAGCTCGTAGCCGGCCTCGTCGACCGCGGCGCGCACGGCGTCCTCGGCGAGCGGGGCCTCGCTGGTCACGGTGACGGCGCCGGAGGCGAGGTCGACCCGGACGGAGCTCACGCCGGGCAGCTCGGTGATCTCGCTGGTGACCGCCTGCACGCAGTGCGTGCAGGTCATCCCGGTGACGGTGTAGGTGGTGGTGACTAGCATGGCGTTCCCTTCGACTTTCCCGCCGGACGCCGGCCCGGCGGATGCTGCGTTGCTCAGGAACGGACCAGGCGGGCGATCGCGTCCGAGGCTTCCTTAACCTTGGCGGTGGGGTCACCGGCGCGTGCGGCGTCGACGACGCAGTGCGCCAGGTGGTCCTCGAGCAGGCCGACGGCCACGGCGTGCAGGGCGCTCTTGGCGGCGGAGATCTGGGTCAGGACGTCGATGCAGTAGGTGTCCTCGTCGACCATCCGCTGCAGGCCCCGGATCTGGCCCTCGATGCGGCGCAGGCGGCCGAGCAGGGCGGCCTTGTCGCCCGAGTAGCCGTGCGGGCCGGGATGTTCGTGGTCGGTGGTCATGGCCGCAAGCATACCCCCCACCCGTATTCAATCCGGTCAGCCACACGCGTGGCTTTTATTCCTTTTGTCTCGTTAAGGGTTCTGTGTCGTTTACCCTGACCGCCCGGAAGATCATTGTCTCGCTCGTGCCGGTGCTGCTGCTCGCGGGCCTCACACCCGGAGCCGCGCACGGAGCCGACCGCACCTCCCCCGCCGAACTGGACAAACGAATCGAGGCCGCCGCCCGGCAACTCGAGGTCGTGGTGGAGCGGCAGAACAACGCCCGCGAGGACCTGCACGCCACCAGAATGCAGACGAAGCACCTCGGCGGCCAGCTCGGCCCGATGACCCGCGACCTGCTCGAGCGGCAGCGACTGATGGGCGCCCTGGTGTCGCGGACCTACCAGCGCACCCGCAGCGGCCCGACGGTCGCGCTCTTCGCGGCCGACGAGCCGCATGTGTTCATCGACAAGCTCCTCTTGCTGCACCAGCTCGCGAACGAGGAGCAGCGGGCGGTGACCGAGCTGCGCGAGGCCAGGACAAGGGTCTTCCAGACCCGCAAGATGCTCAACGCCCTCGCCGACCAGCAGCGCCGGCAGGAGCTGCGCCTGCGCGTGGGCAAGGCGACGGTCGAGGGCGAGATCATGGCCCTCAAGCAGATGCGGGCGATCGCGTACGCCGGCGGGTCCCGCTTCGGCGCCGACGAGAACTTCCCGATGCCGGAGTTCGTGACGGGGCGCCCGGGCAGGGTGGTGGCATTCGCGTTCGGCCAGCTCGGCAAGCCCTACCGGTGGGGCGCGGCGGGGCCGAGATCCTACGACTGCTCGGGGCTGGCGCTGGCGGCCTGGAACGCGGCCGGGGTGGGTCTGCCGCACAACGCCGCGCGGCAGTACAACGCCGTCACGCATCTGAGCAGGTCCGACCTGCGGCCGGGCGACCTGGTGTTCTTCTACGGCCCGATCAGCCACGTCGGCATCTACATCGGGGCCGGCAGAATGATCCACGCACCGGAGTACGGCGAGAACGTCCGGGTGTCCCGCATCGACACCCAGCCGATCCACGGCTTCGGCCGCCCGTCCTGACCTCCGCCCGGCCTCGGCGGCGAGGTTGTCAGCCGGCGACGGCCAGGGCGAACGGCAGGACAGCCGGGGCGCCCGCCCGGCGCAGCGCCCGCCCGGCCAGGACCATCGTCCAGCCCGAGTCGCAGAGATCGTCGACCAGCAGCACCGGGCCGTCGAGGCCGGCGAGGGCCTGCGCCACCTCCGGCGGGACCGCGAAGGCGTCGTGCAGGGCCAGGACGCGCTGGGCGCTGTTGCCGCGCGGGCCGGTGTCGCCCGCGTGGGTCGAGGTCATCGTGCCCAGCATCGGCAGCCTGCCGACCGTCGCGATGCGGTCGGCGATGCTCGCCACCAGCACCGGGCGCCGGTGCGAGCCGACCGACACCACCGCCGCCGGGCGCTGCTCCCAGCCGTCGTCGCCGTGCGCCCAGGCCTTCAGCACCTCGACCACCGCCGCCGCCAGGTCGTCCGGGAGCGGGCCGTCCGGCGCGTCGGGCCCGACCAGGCCGCGGAGCCGGCCGCCCCAGCCGAGGTCGGACAGCCGGCCCACCGCGCGGCCCGGGCGAATCTGCTCGGCCGGGCCGATCTTGCCCTTGACCGCGACGCCGACCGCGGCCATGCCGGTCGGCCAGAGCTTCTTCGGGGAGATGTCGACGCCGGCGTGGCCCAGGAACGTCTGCGCCGCGGTCAGCGACGCCGGGGACACCTCCGCGTCGAACATCGGGTCGGCGCAGGTGTCGCAGCGGCCGCAGGCCCGGGCCTCCGGGTCGTCGAGGCAGCGGCGCAGGAACTCCATGCGGCAGCCGGCCGTCTCCGCATAGTCGATCATGGTTTGCTGTTCGGCCGTGCGGGCCTGCGCGACGCGGCGCAGCCGGGCCGTGTCGTAGGTCCAGGGCTCGCCGGTGGCGATCCAGCCGCCGCGGGTGCGGCGCACCGCGCCGTCCACGTCGAGCACCTTCAGCATCAGTTCGAGGCGGGCCCGGCGCAGGTCCACAATGGGCTCCAACGCCTGGGTGGACAGCGGCCGGTCCGGCGGCAGCGCGGCCAGCACCGCGCGGACCTGGTCCTCCGGCGGGAACGCCAGCGAGGCGAAGTAGCGCCAGATCGCGGCGTCCTCGGCGCCGGGCAGGAGCACGACCTCGGCGTGCTCGACGGCCCGGCCCGCGCGGCCCACCTGCTGGTAGTAGGCGATCGGGGACGGCGGCGCGCCGAGGTGGACGACGAAACCCAGGTCGGGCTTGTCGAAGCCCATGCCCAGCGCGGAGGTGGCCACCAGCGCCTTGATCTTGTTGTCGAGGAGGTCCTGCTCCGCGGCGCGGCGGGCGGAGTCCTCGACCTGGCCGGTGTATGACGCGACGGGGAAGCCGCGCGAGCGCAGGAACTCCGCCGTCTCGGTCGCGGCGGCGACCGTCAGCGTGTAGACGATGCCGGAGCCGGTGAACCGGTCGAGGTGGTCGGCGAGCCAGGCCAGCCGGTGCGCGGGGTTGGGCAGGTCGAGCACGGCCAGGCGCAGCGAATCGCGCTCGAGCGCGCCGCGCAGGACCAGCGCGTCGCCGAGTTGCTCGGCGACGTCGGCGGTGACCCGGGCGTTGGCGGTGGCCGTTGTCGCCAGCACCGGGGTGCGGCCCGGCAGGCCGGCCAGGAAGGTGCGCAGCCGCCGGTAGTCCGGGCGGAAGTCGTGGCCCCAGTCGGAGACGCAGTGCGCCTCGTCGACCACGAGCAGGCCGGTGCTGGCGGCGAGGCCGGGCAGCACGTTGTCGCGGAAGTCGGGGTTGTTGAGCCGCTCGGGGCTGATCAGCAGGACGTCGACCTCGCCGTTGCGGATCTCGGCGGTGATCTCGCTCCACTCGTCGAGGTTGGCCGAGTTGATCGTGCGGGCCCGGATGCCCGCACGGGCGGCCGCCTCGACCTGGTTGCGCATCAGGGCGAGCAGCGGCGAGACGATCACGGTCGGCCCGGCCGGCGGATCGCCGGCCTCGGCGGTGATGCCGTCGCGCAGCAGCGCGGTGGCGACGAAGTAGACCGCCGACTTGCCCCAGCCGGTGCGCTGCACGCAGAGCACCCGCCGCCGGTCGACGACCAGGGCCTCGATGGCCCGCCACTGATCCTCGCGGAGCACCGCGTGCTCACCGGCGAGCCGGCGCAGCACCTCCTCGGCGCACTCGCGCACGCCGGACCGCTCGGCCTCGCTCACCGTTTCCCGCTGCATCTCCACCACGCAGCATGTCTACCAGCCGGCACCGACACAGCGGGCCGGGACGGGCCGTCAGCGGCCCAGGACCGAGCCGCCGTTCACGTTGATGATCTGGCCGGTCACGAAGCCGCCGCCGGGGCCGGCCAGCCAGCGGACCGCCTCCGCGATGTCGTCCGGCACGCCGGCCCGCTTCACCAGGGTCGCCGCGACCCGCTGGGCGTGGCCCTCCTCGGTCATGCGGCCGTCGAAGAACTCGCTGTCCGTCACGTAGCCGGGCGAGATCACGTTGGCGGTGATGCCCTCGGGGCTCAGCCGGGTCGCCAGATCGAGCACGTAGCCGTGCAGCGCCGCCTTCGCCGCCGAGTACGGGCCGCCGCCACCCCGCTGGGCCGCGATCGAACTGGTCAGGATGATCCGAGCGCCCGGGCGGCGCAGCAGGGGCAGCAGCGCGTTCGTGAGCAGCACCGCCGTGATGACGTTCGAGTCGAAGTTCGCCCGCCAGTGCGCCGCCAGGCCGGCCGGGGTGGAGTCGTCGCCGCCCACGTACGCGCCCGCGTTGTTGATCAGGACGTCCACCGGGCGGCCGGCGACGGCCTCGACCACGGCGGCGGCCTGTCCCGGGTCCGCCAGGTCGGCGCGGACCGCCGTCGCCTGCGGGCCGATCCACTTCACGGCGTCGGCCAGCACCTGCGGGCGCCGCCCGACGATGATGACGTCGTAACCCTCCCCCGCCAGCATCCCCGCCGTCGCCCGGCCGATTCCCGTGCCGCCCCCGCTGACCACCGCAAGCCTCGCCATGTCGCCGAGCCTAGATGAACCGACGGCCGCGGAGGTGGTCAGATCGTCACGGAGAAGCCCGGCTTGGGCGGATCCTTCCGCACCGCCGGCGCCTTCTTCCGAGCCGGCGTCTTCTTCGTCGGCGCGCCAGGTGTGGAGGCGGCCGGCCTCCTGGTCGAGGGCGGGGGCGCCGGGGTGACGTCCGTCTCGGTGGGGATCAGCACCGCGCCCAGCACCTCGGCCCGGCACTTGTGGCCGTTGAGCTTGAAGGCCAGTGGAAGCGGGTTGCTGACCCGGTAGCTGCCGCTGAGCACGATGGTCTCCGACCGGCCGGGCCGCAGCCGCGCCCCGTCCCTGGCCTGCAGCATCAGCCTGCGGCCGCTCTGGCTGAGCCGCTTCGGCGAGCCGGTGAGCCGCTGCCCGCCCGTGAAGGTGAACTCCAGCCGCCACCCCGACAGCACGTGCTCCCCGGTGTTGATCAGCGTGACCTGCGCGCCGAAGTCCGTACCCGAATCGCGCTGAACGCGGTAGCGGACCTTGCACCCGCTGCCGTGCGGTGCGACCGCGCCCGGCCCGGCGCCCGCCGCCGCGGCCTGGGCGGTGCCGACCTCGACCGGTTCGCGGTTCGACGACCAGACCAGGCCGATGGACGCGATCAGGACGACGGTCGCCACCCCGGCCTGGAGGCGATGCCGGCCGGCCAGGACGGCGTCGCCCAGCCGGCCGCCGGTGAACAGGTCGTGCACCAGGGCGCCGCCGCGGAACAGCCCGCCGCCGAGCGGCCGCGGGCCGCCGGCCCGCACCGCCCGGGCGCGGCCCGACCGGGTCCGCAGCCGGAGGGCGGGTACCCGCGGCGGACGCGACGGCGGCCTCGGCACCGGGTGCGGCGAGGGGCGCGGGCCCGGCGCGGCATCGCGGGCCACCGCCGGCGGGATGATCGGCTTCAGCCCCACCACGGCGGCCAGCGTCCCGGCGGCCTCGGCCGCGGTCGGCCGGTCCCCGGGCTGCTTGGCCAGGCAGCGCAGGCACAGGTCGCCGACCTCCGGGGGAAGCCCCGGCAGCGACGGCACCGGCTCGGGGTCCGCGAACAGGTGCGCCCGCAGCGCCTCGGTCGTGTTGCCGGCCGGCCACGGGAAGCGCCCGGTGAGGGTGCGGTAGAGCAACAGGCCGAGGGAGTACACGTCGGTCGCCGGCGACACCGGGCTGCCGCTGAGCCGCTCGGGCGCGAGGTACGCGGGCGTGCCGAGCAGGCTGCCGTCCGCCGCGGCGTCCCGCTGCCCGATCAGGGCGGAGATGCCGAAGTCGACAACCTTGGCCCCGGCGCCGGTGAGCATGACGTTGGCCGGGGTCACGTCGCGGTGCACGACGCCCCGGGCGTGCGCGGCCGCCAGCGCCGACGCCACCTCGGCCGCGATGAGCACCGCGTCCCGCCACGGGAACGAGCCCTGCCGGCCCAGCCGGGCGGACACCGACTCGCCGTCGTTGAGCTCCATCACCACGTACGGGACGGTGAGGTTCTCGTCGAGCGGGGATTCGCCGAAGTCGAAGATGCCGGTGATGTGCGGATGGCACAGCTGGGCCGCGGCCAGCGCCTCCTGGCGCAGCCGGTCACGGAACATGGAATCGTCGGCGAGCTGCGGGGTGAGCATCTTGACGGCGACGGCCCGGCCGAGCACCTCGTCGTGGGCGCGCCAGACGACGGACATCCCGCCGGTGCCGAGCCGCTCGATCAGGCGGTATCGATTACCGACAAGGCCACCTCGTCTGCCGGTCGCCAGCCACCCCATAAGCCGATTGTTGCCCGCGCACCGCCCTCTCACGGTGGGTCCCGGAAATCACCTCCGGCCGTTCCGACGGTCTGACCGGCGCAACGCTCTTTGTCCGGAATCACCCGGCCAGCAGTTGATCCACCGGTGCGTAGTCGTCGGTCAGCACCCGGGCGCCGTCGACGAACTCGTCCAGCTGGGCGCCGGCGAGCAGCCGTACCGGCTCGTCGACGAGATCGAGGTGCCGGCGGATCCCGTCGAGCGGCAGCGGCGACCGCGACGCCACGATCACGAAGTTCGATCCGGTCCTTCCGGCCAGGGCGTCCTGCGGCGCGATCAGGGCCACGTGCGGGAAGACGGACGCGACCGTGGCCGTCTCGGCCCGGATGAAGCGGTCCGGCGGGTAGTCGATGACGTTCTGCGCGTAGACGCCGTCGGGGCGCAGCACCCGCGAGATGTCGGCGGCCAGCTCCCGGGTGGCGAGGTGCCACGGGACCACCAGGTGCCCGAACGCGTCACCGACCACGAGGTCGTACGCCCCGGTCCGCTGCTCGGCGACGCCCACCCGCGCGTCACCGACGCGCACCCGCAGCCTCGGCCCGGTACGCAGGCCGAGTTCCCGCCTGTCGAGCTCGACCAGGCCGCCGTCGAGCTCGAGGACGAGCTGGTCGCTGCCGGGCCGGGTCGCCGCGACGTACTCCGGGACGGTGAATCCGCCGCCGCCCAGGTGCAGGGCGTCGAGCGGGGCACCGCCGGTCTTGGCGAGGTCGACAAGCGCGCCCAGCCACTGCACGTACGCGAACTCGAGGTGCGTCGGGTCGTTCAGGTCGACGTACGAGTGCCGGGCCGAGTTGAGGATCAGCGTCCGGCCGCCGGGCCGGCCGGGATCGGCGTCGACCCGCGCGCAGTGATAGGCGGTCTCGACGTCGCACGGCGTCGGCGCCGACGCGCCCAGCCCGGCACCGAACAGCCCGATGGTGACCACCACGGCCCGGGTCCGCGGCCGGCCCAGCGGGGTCAGCCCCGGGGTGGTGCGGCGCAGCCACCAGCCGAGCCCGAAGCCGGCGACGGCCAGCGCCCCGGCCAGGGTCAGCACGATCCAGCTGCTCGGCATCGCCGCGACCAGGATGAAGCCGGTGCCGAGGGTCGCGGTGATCGCGCCGAGCGTACCGAAGCTGGAGAGCCGGCCGACCACCTCGCCGGTCCGGCGCAGGTCGCCGAGCTGCAGCTTCACCGTCAGCGGCGTGATCGTGGAGAGCAGGAACGCCGGCAGGAAGACCGCCATCGCGGCCAGCAGCAGCACCGCCGGGGCGGCGCCGCCGCGCAGGATCTCGCCGCCCCACCGCACCAGCGGGAGGGTGCCCGCGGTGGTGATCGCGGCGAGCAGCAGCGCCGGGGCGAGCAGCACCCGCGGGTCGAGCCGGTCGGCCAGCCGGCCGCCGAGCCACGCGCCGTACGCGATCGCGGCCAGCGATATCCCGATGACGGAGCTGCTCACCTGCAGCGTCACGCCGACGTAGGGCCCGACCAGCCGCAGCGCGACGATCTCCAGGACCAGCACCGCGCCGCTGGCGAAGAACACCAGCCCGGTGGCGAGTCCGGACGGCAGGGCGCGCGACGGGGAGGTCTCCATCGCGCGGATGCTACCGGCGCGCCGCTGTCAGATGACCGAAAGGTGCACGTGGTTGGTGTGCGTGGCCGACGGGCCGCCGGAGCCGCTGTAGGAGCGCCAGCCGGTGCTCGGCATCCAGATCTGCCTATACCAGATCACGTAGAGCACGCCGAGTCGCGACGCGTTCTTGACGAAGTAGGCGGCCAGGTTGTTGCCGTAGGTCCGGTCGCCGCCGGAGGCATTGACGTTCTCGAAGCCGCCGGTCGCCGCGGCGAAGTCGCAGGCCCGGCCCTTCGGATGCTCGCCGGAGGAGCGCTCGCTGAAGCACGACGTGTAACGCTTGAAGTTGGCCGCCCGGGCCTGGTTGTAGGAGTTGAGCAGCCGCGGCGTGATGCAACCGGAGGTGGTCGGGTCGTTGACCGTGCAGGACTCCTTGGGCCAGGAGCCGTCGGAGTTGCGCGGGGCGGCCTTGGCCAGCGGCGAGTTCGCGCTGACGAAGCCGCCGGCGACCGCCCCGCCGCCGACGCTGGCCAGCGCCCGCTCGGCCTGCTCCTTCTTCTTGGCCATGACCTTGACCTGGTTGGCCTGCTCCTTGATCTCCAGATCGAGGGCGGCCGTGGCGCGCTCGGCCGTGGTGACCGCGTCGTGGTAGCCGGTCAGGGCCTTGCCGTCGACCTGTGCCATCTGGTCGAGGCGCAGCGCACGCTCCATGAACGTGTCCGGCGAGGTGCTGTTGAGCAGCAGCGTCATCGTGTTGAAGCGGCCCTGGCGGTAGGACCGGTTGGCGATCTCGCCCACCCGGCTCTCCAGCTGTGTCGCCTGCTGCCTGGCCTGCTTGAGCGTCACGCCGAGCGTGATCTGGCGCTTCTTGGAGGCCTCGAGCTTGTTCTTGGCCTCGATGTGGCCCTTGGCCGCCGACTCGAGGGCCGCGCGCAGCGTCTTCGTCCCACCCTCGTCGTCGGGTTTCGCGTGCGCCGCCGGCGCACCGACAACCAGTACGGCCACGGCCGCAAGCAGTGCCAGGACAGGCTGGAGCCGGCGCAGGAGAGTCGCCGCCACGGTCTACCTCCCAAGTCGTAAGCGCGGTGACTCTACCTCGCCGAGGGGCGGATCGACAGCTTGGTCAAGTCGCCGAATATCCACCATCGACGAAGAGTGTTTGGCCGGTCACAGCAGCGCTAGCAGAACTCGCTAGATAAACGGCACAACCGGCAAAATCGGCGGGTACTCCATTGCGGCCGATCATGGCGCGGCGGGCGTGCTCGGCCGCCTTCACCGGGTCCGCGAAGACCGGCTCGGTCAGCGGGGTGTGCACCACTCCCGGCGCCACCGCGTTGCAGCAGACGCCGCGCGCCGACCACGCCTCCGCCTGGGACCTGGTCAGCGCCACCAGGCCCGCCTTGGCCACGCCGTAGGCGCCGCTGTTCCCGTACGCGCGGAAGGCCTGCTGGGAGACGACGTTGATGATCCGGCCGTGGCCGCGCGCCGCCATCGCCGGCCCGAACCGCTGACCCAGTAGAAACGGCGCGGTCAGGTTGGCGGCGAGGGTGACGTCCCAGTCGTCGTCGGTCAGCTCGTCCATCGGCGGCCGCCGGTTCACCGCCGCCGCGTTGACGAGCACGTCCGGGTGCCCGTACTCCGCGACGATCGCGGCGGCCGCGGCGGTGAGCGCGGCGCGGTCGGCCAGGTCCGCGGCGACCGCGCCGACCCGCACCCCGTCGGCGGCCAGCTCGCCGGCGGACTCCGCCAGCGGCCCGGGCCGCCGGGCGACCAGGACGATCCGGGCGCCCGCCCGGCCGAGCGCGCCGGCCATCGCCCGGCCGATCCCGGAGCTGCCGCCCGTCACCACCGCGGTCAGGCCGCCCAGGCCGAAGAGCTCCTCGAGATACGTCGACAAGGCGGGTGCCTCCCGGCCCGGCTCAGGCGAACAGCGCGGCGTGCGCCGTCGCCCAGATGTCCGCGTTCGCCGCGATCAGCAGGCCCCGCTCGGAGTCCGTCGGGCGGTAGCGCGAGCCGTCCAGGTGCAGCACCGTGCCGCCCGCCTCGGCGACGATCAGCGCGCCCGGCACGTGGTCCCACGGCAGGATCCGCCAGAACGTCGCGAACTGCTGCTCGTCGGTGGCGACCGCCTGATACTCGTGCCCGGCGCAGTGCCGCCCGCGGGTCACCGTGCCGAACGTGGGCACGCCGGCCTCGATCCGCGTACGCAGGTCGTCCGGGAAGTAGCTGCGGGAGACCGCGCCGGTCAGGGCGCTCGCGGGCGGATCGTCGGTGCGGGCCTTCAGCCGCAGGCCGTCCGCGTACGCCCCGCTGCCGGCCTCGGCGACGGTCATCCGGTCGGCGACCACATCGAGGATCCAGCCCGCGGCCGGCTCGCCGTCGCGGAGCAGGGCGACCATCACCGCGAACGGCGTCTTGCCCGCGGCGAAGTTGTTGGTGCCGTCGACCGGGTCGACGATCCAGATGGCGCCGCCGTCACCGACCCGGCCCAGCACGCCGGGGTCGGCCGCCACCGCCTCCTCGCCGACGACCTGCGAGCCGGGCAGCAGCGCGGTCAGTCCGGCGGTCAGCGCCCGCTCGGCCTCCTGATCGGCGATGGTGACCAGGTCACCGGGCGACTTCTGGTGGATCTCGGCGGCGCTGAGATGCCGCCACCTGGGCAGCACCACCTCCTGGGCCACCTCGCGGACCAGCGAGGTGACCTGGTCGACCAGGTCGTCACGCACGCGGTGGCAGCTTCACGACGCTGACGAAGAACTCGTCGATCTGGCGGATCACCGCGATGAACCGCTCGAAGTCGACAGGCTTGGTCACGTAGGCGTTCGCATGCAGCTGGTAGCTGCGCAGGATGTCCTCGTCCGCCGCGGAGGTGGTCAGTACGACCACCGGGATGCGGCACAGCTCATCGTCCTTCTTGATCTCCTCGAGCACCTCGCGGCCGTCGCGGCGCGGCAGGTTGAGGTCGAGCAGGATCAGGTCGGGGCGCACGGCATTCTCGTAGGGGGCCTCGCGGCGCAGGTAGGACAGGGCCTCGGCACCGTCGGACACGACGGAGAGCCGGTTGCGGACCTTGTGCTCCTCGAACGCCTCCTGGGTCATCAGCACGTCGCCGGGATCGTCCTCGACGAGCAGCACCTCGATGGGCGTACCGTCCTGCCGGATGACACCAGTCACGTTGCTCCTCCCTTGGCATCCTCGACGAGCTCCCGCACCGGAACGCCGGCCAGCAGCGGGAGGGTGAAATAGATCGAGGTGCCCTCGGCGACGTCAAGATCGAGCCAGATCCGTCCACCATGGTATTCGACGATCTTCTTGACGATGGCGAGGCCGATGCCGGTGCCCTCGTACGCGTCCCGGGCGTGCAGCCGCTGGAAGATCACGAAGACCTTGTCGGCGAACTCCGCCTCGATGCCGATGCCGTTGTCGCGGACGTTTATCCGCCACTCCTGCTCGTCGCGTTCCGCGGTGACGGTGATGACCGGCGCGACGTCGGGCCGGCGGAACTTCAGCGCGTTGCCGATCAGGTTGACGAAGAGCGTGGTGAGCAGCGGCTCCTCGCCCTCCACCGTCGGCAGGTCGGACCAGACGAACTGCGCGTCATCGCCGGCCCGGTCCTCGAACTGCGACCTGACCCGCGCCAGCACCGCGTCGAGGTCGACGTCCGTGAAGCCCGCGGTGAGCCGCCCGATCCGGGAGAACGCCAGCAGGTCGTTGATCAGGCGCTGCATCCGCTGCGCGCCGTCCACCGCGAAGCCGATGTACTGGTCCGCGCGCTCGTCCATCTGACCCGCGTAGCGGCGCTGCAGCAACTGGCAGAAGCTGGCCACCTTGCGCAACGGCTCCTGCAGGTCGTGCGACGCGACGTAGGCGAACTGCTCGAGGTCGCGGTTGGACCGGGTCAGCTCCTCCGCCTGCGCCTTGAGCTGCTCGTTCACCCACTCGATCTGCTGGCGCGCCTCGCGTACCTCGGTCAGCTCGGCGGCGATCTGCGTGCGCATCCCGTCGACGTCGGCGGCCAGGCCGCGCAGTTCGGGCGAGCCCTCGCTGGTGATGGACCGGTCGTAGTCGCCCCGGGCGACCTCGCGGACCTGCTCGGCCAGCTCGGTGACCGGCCGGGTGACCAGCCGATCGAGCAGGAGCAGCAGCGTGGCGCCGGCGAGGATCACCACCACCGCGGCGAAGACCTCGAGGGCGACGAGGACCGTGCCGCTGCGCTTGGCGGCGTCGGCCGCGCTGGTCCGGATCACCAGGATCTGGCCCTGCAGGTCCGCGATCGAGGCCCGCAGCGCGTCGAACTCCCTCGTGCTCGCCGCCTCGACCAGCGCCTGCCCTGCCTCGGGGCCCTGCGTCCGCACGGCGTTGATCACCGGATCGGCGACGGCGAGCCGCCAGGCATCGGCGCGCTGCCGCACCTGCCGCAGCGCCGGGCCGATACCGGCGTCCTGGCGTTCGCTGCGCTGACTGAGCCGGTCAAGCTCGTCCAGGAGTTGATTCTGTCTGGCCACCCCGTCCGCGTACGGCCTGAGGTTGTCCTCGTTGCCGCTGATCGCGAAGCCGCGGATGCCGGTCTCCTGGTCGACGACCGCGGTATTGAGGCTCTCGCCCGCCACTCGCATCGGGCCGGTCACGTCGAGGATGACGTCCATGTGGTCGTTGCTGCTCGCCGCCGCGATCAGGGCGAAGCCGCCGAGCATGGAGAGCAGCAGGCCGGCGGCGAGGCAGAGGGCGACGACCCGCCGGCGCAGGGTCCACGTGCGCAATTCCAACAGGCTCATCGGCCGCCTCCGCGGGAGATCAGCAGCATGGCCACGTCGTCGGCGAGCGGGCCGCCGTTGCCCTGCTCGGCCCGGCCGACCAGCCACGCCGGCAGGGCCGCGAGCGGCACTTCCTTGGCGGCCGGGTCGCCGAGCAGCCCGCAGAGCCCGTCGACGTCGAGGCGTTCGTCGCCGACGCCGGTGTGCCCCTCGATCAGCCCGTCGGTATACAGCAGCAGCGACCAGTCGCGGCCGGGGAACTCCACCTCGGTCGCGGGCGTGGGTGTGGGCTTGACGCCCAGGACGATGCCCGTACGCGCGGCAACCGGCTCGGCCCGGTCGCTGGAGAGCAGCACCGGGGGCGGGTGGCCGGCCAGCCGTACGGTGGCCCGGTCGGCGGTGAGGTCGATGACGGCCGACGCGACAGTGACGAACACCTCACGGGCCCGGCGCTCGCTGACCAGCACCTGCTCGAGGGCGGCGAGGATCTGATCCTCCGGGACGCCACCGAGCACCAGCGCCCGCCAGGCCACCCGGAGTTCGGCGCCCAGGGCCGCCTCGTCGACGCTGTGCCCGCAGACGTCGCCCACGATCACGTGCAGCCGGTCTGCGCCGACCTGCACGACGTCGAAGAAGTCGCCGCCGAGCAGGCCAAGCGCCCGCCCGGAGCGGTAGAACGTGTGCACCGCGACCTCGTCGGTCTGCATGAGCGGCTGCGGCAGCAGGCCGCGCTCGAGGCGGGCGGACTCGGCCTGGCGCAGCTCCACCTCGCGCAGCCGCCGGGCGTTCTCGTCCGCGCGCTTGCGCTCGACCGCGTAGCGCAGCGCCCGGACCAGCAGGACGCCGTCGACCTGGCCCTTGACCAGGTAGTCCTGGGCGCCCTCGGCCACGGCGGCGACGCCGAGGTGCTCGTCGGACCGCCCGGTCAGCACGCACACCGCGGCGCCGCCGGCCACCGCGAGCAGCTGGCGCAGCCCGTCGATGCCCTCGGCGTCGGGCAGGCCCAGGTCGAGCAGGACGCACTGCACGCCGCGCATCATCGGCCGGGCCTCGCGCAGGCTGGTCGCCACCTGCAGGTCGAACGACGCGCCGGCCTCGGCGAGCAGCTCGCGGACCAGGAAGGCGTCGCCCTCGTCGTCCTCGACAAGCAGGATGCGGAGCCGCTCGGGGGCCTTCAGCGCGGGCTGGGCTCCTGCGAGGGCGCGCTCGATCAACGCGTCACCCCGCAGGTCAGGGTGCGCGCGACGGCAGCACCGGCGCGGTGGGGACGCTTGATGGCTCGACTCCTTCGGGCGTGACCCGCTGATAGTCCACCACCCGCTGCGGGTACACAACACCGGCCACCGTCACCGGAGGTCCGGCTCACCCCTGCGGGCCGTACGAGGGGTCGGCCGCGACCCGGCGCGCGTGCTCGGCGATCACCTCGCCGAGGATGCCGTGCAGCCGGCCGCAGTCGCGGCAGTGCAGGTTCTCGTCGAGGCTCCGGCTGCCGCAGGAGATGCAGAGCCCCCGGTCGGCGGGATCCCGGTACGCCTCCAGCGCGCGGCACATCGCCCGCACGACATGGTCGCTGACCTGGAACGTCGCCTCCCCCAACGCGGTACGCAGGCCGATGACGGCGACGGGGCCGGACTCGGGCGAGGTGTCGTAGCAGGCGACCCGGGCGATGAACTCGGCGAAGACGGCTGGGGGGTCGAGGGGGAGGGTCACCGGACAAAGCTATGCCACCGGCGCACCGATCACGGGGGTACCCGCGGCGGGTCGCAGGCGCTTAGATGTCAGGCGTCACCGTCGTCGGGAGGATTTCTGTGCACGTACCCCGGATCGAGGCCGCGTCGCGGGCCCTGGTGCGCCCCGCCCGGCGAGGGTGGGGCGCCCTGGCCGCGGTCGTGGCGCTCGCCGCGGTGGCGGTTCCGGCGCTGCAGTCCGTGCGTCCGCCCGCGGCGCGTCCGGCCGGGGCGCCGTCCTCCGACTTCAGCGCGGGCCGGGCGTTCGAGCGGGTCCGGGCGCTCGCCGTGGCGCCGCACCCGGCGGGCAGCGTGGCCAACTCGGCGGCCCGCGACCAGGTGATGGCCGCCCTGCGCGAGGCCGGCCTCGACCCGCAGGCTCAGGACACCGTGTCGGTTCAGGGCGGCGAGTTGTCGTCGAGCGCGGGCGGCACCGGCCTGGCGCAGGTCCGCAACGTGGTGGCGCTGCTGCCGGGCACCGCGTCGACCGGGCGGATCTTCCTGGTCGCGCACTACGACTCGGCGCAGACCGGGCCGGGCGGCAACGACGACGCGGCCGGCACCGCGGCCGTGCTGGAGTCGGCGCGGGCCCTGGCCGGCGGGCCGCGCCTGCGAAACGACGTCGTCTTCGTCCTCACCGACGCCGAGGAGGCGTGCCTGTGCGGCGCGCAGGCCTTCGTCGACCAGCATCCGCTGGCTCGGGGCGGCGGCGTGGTGCTCAACCTGGAGGCCCGCGGCAGCACCGGCCCGGCGATCATGTTCGAGACGGCGGCGGACAACGCGGGCCTGATCGGCGCGTTCGCGGGGGCGCCGAAGCCGGTGGGCACCTCGTTCGCGGTGGAGATCTACCGCCGGCTGCCCAACGACACCGACTTCACGCCGTTCCTCGAGGCGGGCTTCACGGGGCTGAACACCGCGTACATCGACGGCTCGGCGGTGTATCACGCGCCGACGGACACGCCGGCCGCGATGGACACCGACAGCCTGCAGCACCTCGGCGACAACGCGCTGGCGCTGGCCCGGGACCTGGGCGGCCGCGACCTGGCCGGGCTGAAGTCGGGTGGCGACGCCACCTACTTCCCGGTGCCGGGCGGGCTGGCGGTCTATCCCGGCTCGCTGACCTGGCCGCTGGCCGCGCTGGCGCTGCTGGCCGTGATCGCCCTCGGCTGGCTGGCGCGGCGCCGCGGCCTGGCCACCGGCGGCCGGCTGGCGGCGGGCTTCGGCCTGGCCCTCGTGCCGATCATCGTGGCGCCGCTGCTGACCGTGCTGCTCTGGGCGCTGCTCACCGCCCTCCGGCCGGGCTACGCCGAGCAGCCCATCGACCCGTACCGCCCGTTCTGGTACCGGCTGGCGATCCTGGCCCTGACCGCGATGGTCGTCTTCGCCTGGTACGCGCTGCTGCGCCGCAGGCTCGGCCCGGCGGCGCTGGCGGTCGGCGGCCTCGGCTGGCTGGCGGTGCTCGGGGTGGCGCTGGCCGCGTTCGCACCCGGCGGCTCGTACCTGACGGCCCTGCCGGCCCTCGCCGGCGCGCTCGCCGGCATCGCGGCCGTGTTCCTGCGCGGCTGGTGGTCGCTGCTGCCGGTGACGCTGGGCGCGGCGGTCGCGATCGTCGTGCTGCTTCCGGCGGCGATCATGTTCTTCCCGGCGCTCGGCCTCACCGGCCCGGGCGCGTTCATCGCGGCCCTGCTGGGACTCGCCGTCCTGCCGGTGATCGACCTGCTGCACCCGGAGGCGGGCGGCCAGCGGGGGCTGGTCGCCGCCCGGGCCCGCCGGCTGGGCGCCCTGCCGGCCCTGGCGGCGGCGCTGGCCCTGGTCGGCTGCACGGCCACCGGCCTGGTCGTGGACCGCTTCGACGCGGCCCACCCCGCGCCGGCCCATCTCATGTACGCCCTGGACACCGACACCAACCAGGCGCGCTGGCTGAGCGCGGACTCCTCGCCGCAGAAGTGGACCTCGCAGTACGTGTCCGGGCCGGCGGTGGCGGTGACCGACGCCCTGCCGGCGTTCGGCGACGAGAAGCTGTTCGCCGGCCCGGCTCAGCCGGCGGCGCTGCCCGCGCCGCGGCTGACGAAGGTGGACGACTCGACGGCCGGCGACCTGCGCACGGTTCGGCTGCGGCTGGCACCGCAGCGCCCGGTCCGGCTGGTCACGCTGCACGTGGGCGCCGAGACGGCGGTCACGAAGGCCACCGCCGGCGGCCGCGACGTCCCGGTGGACCGGACCGCGGGCGGCTCATGGGGCTTCGGCCTCGTCTTCCACGCGCCGCCGGCGGAGGGCGTAGAGATCACCCTGACGGTCCGCGGCACCGGGCCGCTGAAGATCCGCGTCATGGACGCCAGCGACGGCCTGTCCACCCTTCCGGGCTTCAGGCCCCGCCCGGCGGACGTGGGTGTCACCGGCTCACACAGCTCGGAGATGCTGGCCGTGGCGCACACCTACACGCTGTAAGGAGGGTGGGCGTCACCGCCCGCGACGGCCGCGCCCCTGTGCGGACTCGAACCGGAAGTGGATGAAGAGCCGGCCCCAGTTGTCGCCGTCCTTCTCCACCCGGTGGTAGAGCTGCTTGATCTCCTTCTGGTCCAGGAAGCGGAGCACCTTCTTCTTCAGTGCTCCCGACCCCTTGCCGGGGATGATCTCGACCAGGGTCGCCTTCTTCTGGATGGCCTCGTCGATGATGCCGCGCAGCGCCTTGTCGATCTCGGTGCCGCGGTTGAAGATGTCGTGGAGATCCAGCTTGAGCTTCACGTTCGCGATCCTATGCGCCCTCGTTCTTGCCCAGCCACGTCTCGGCCCGGCGCACCGCGTCGGTGTAGTCGTCGTGCCGTTTCATCGCGGCGGCCAGGCGCAGGTGCGGCAGGGCCTCCCGGAAACGGCCCGCCCGCTCGAGGGTCCGGCCGAGCACGTGGTGCGCGTAGTGATCGGAAGGGTCCTGCTCGATCAGCACCCGGAGCTGCCCCTCCGCCCTGGTCAGCTGCGCCGAGTTGAAGTAGGCGCGGGCCAGCAGCTGCCGGACCGCCGCGTTGTGTGGTTCCGCCTCGACTATCGGCTCCAGGAGGCGGGCCGCGCCGAGCGCGTCGCCGGACTCGAAGATGAAGGTGGCCCTGCGGTACTCCTCGAGTAGATCCACAAACCCGCTCCCCACGCTCACGCCGGCGACTTGACCAACGCTGGCACAACATCGGTCGAACGGCGAGTGTTCCGTTTCCCCAAGCTTCCCGACAATTCGCCGCATTCCGCAGGCCTCCGGAACGGACCGGCTAGGGCTTCCTGACGAGCAGGGCCGCCAGGCCGCCGCCGAGCAGCACGGTGCCGAGCGCGACGAGCGCGATCGGGCTCATGCCGGTCACCAGCACCCCCGCGCCGTCGCCGGGCAGCACCGCGGCGGACCTCCGGGCCGGCTGCCGGACGCCGGACGGCAGCGGCGCGACCGCGGCCGGGACGCCCGTGACCAGGTCACCGACCGTCAGGCCGTCACGGGTGCGGACCAGCACCGCCACGTCGTAGCGCCGGCCGTTCTCGAGGCCGACCAGTTCGCAGCCGTCCGCGGTGGCGACCGCCAGCGTGCACGTCGAGCGGTAGTCGGCCGTCGTCGCCCAGAAGTACAGGAACTCCCCGGACCCCATGTCCGCGGGCGGGCGCCAGGAGACCCGCAGGCCGCCGTCGAGCGCGCGCACCCGCACGCCCGTCGCGGCCGTCGGTGGCCTCGGCAAACCCTTGACCTGCACCGGTACGGCCACAGCGGCCGATCTCGGCGTGCCAAGCCGGCCGTTGGCGCCGACACCCCAGCAGTACGCGTACCCGCGGGTGTCGAAGGCACAGGTGTGCTGGTCGCCGGCGTCGACGTCGCGCAGCACGAGGCCCGCCCGCACGCCGACCGGCGCCGTACGCAGGGCCCCGCCGCCGTTGCCGAGCCGCCCGCCCGCGCCCTTGCCCCAGCAGAACGCCCGCCCGGCGCGGTCCAGCCCGCAGGTGTGCTCCCCGCCCGCCGCGACCTCGTCGAACGCGCCGGCGAGGCCGACGGCGACCGGCCCGGCTTGCGGCCGCGCCGCCCGGGACCCGAGCGCCCGGCTGCCCCAGCAGTACGCCCGCCCGTCGGCGTCGACCGCGCAGGTCTGCGTCCCGCCGACCGACACGTCGCGGATCTTGCCGCGCATCGGGCCGCGCGCGACCGCCGCCGGCTCGGCCCGGTCGCCGCGCCCGGCGGCGCCAAGCTGCCCGTACGCGTCGGAGCCCCAGCAGAATGCGGCGCCGGCCGCGGTCGTGGCGCAGGTGGTGTCGCGCCCGGCGGAGATGCCGACGACCGGGTCGCGCATCCCGGTCCGGGTGCTGACCCGCACCGGCAGGGCCGAGCCCCGCACCCCCGGCGCGCCCAGCTGGCCGTGCGAGCCGTCGCCCCAGCACCAGGCCACGCCCTCGTCGTCGACGGCGCAGGAGTGCCGGGCGCCGGTGGCGATCTCCACCAGGTTCCGGCCGGACAGGGCGGCGACCCGGACCGGGGTGTCCCGGTCGGCGTGCCCGCCGTCGCCCAGCTGCCCGGCGGAATCGTCGCCCCAGCAGTGCGCGCTCCCGCGCAGGTCGATCGCGCAGGTGTGCGCCGCGCCCGCGTCGACCTGTACGGCGGCCGGGAGCGCGGGCACCACCTGGCCGAAGGCGTGCGCCCGCGCGCCGTCGCCGAGCTGCCCCGACGAGTCGTCTCCCCAGCAGTAGAGCCCGCCCAGGCTGGTGATCGCGCAGGTGTGCGCGCCGCCGGCCGCGATGGTCGCGCCGCCCAGCATCGCGGTACGGACCGTGTCGACGCTGATGCCGGGCGGGTACGGCGCCTCCGCGGCCGCCGAGGTCGGCAGCAGGACCAGTGCGAGCATCGCGACGACACCGACGACGCCGCGTAGTCGCACCCGTTCCTCCGCTCACCCGTGTCTGCACCGCGGGCCATTATGCGGCGTTATTAGCTTTTAGTCCGATTCCGACACGCCCGTGGGCGGTCCCGCCCGCGGGGACAACGACGTTGGGGGCGACGCACAGGTGCTACACAGGAAACGGAAAGGCGGCGCAAAGCGTGGCCCGCGACAGTTGGGGCATGACGATGGCGAACGCAGAGCCGGGCGCGGAGCTCCGGCGCCCGGACGGTGGGCCGGTCCGGGTCCTCGTGGTCGACGACGAGGTCACCCTCGCCGAGGTCCTCTCGATGGCCCTGCGATACGAGGGCTGGGACGTGCGCAGCGCCGGCGACGGGCAGACCGCCGTCCGGACCGCCCGCGACTTCCGCCCCGACGCCGTCGTGCTCGACATGATGCTGCCCGACTTCGACGGGCTCGAGGTGCTGCGCCGGCTGCGGGGCGAGTCGCCCGACGTGCCGGTGCTCTTCCTGACCGCCAAGGACTCCGTCGAGGACCGGATCATCGGCCTCACCGCCGGCGGCGACGACTACGTCACCAAGCCGTTCAGCCTGGAGGAGGTCGTGGCCCGGCTGCGCGGGCTGATGCGCCGGGCGGGCAACTCCGGCATGCGCACGGAGTCCCAGCTCATCGTCGGCGACCTCACCCTGGACGAGGACAGCCACGAGGTGCGCCGCGGCGGCGACGAGGTCACCCTGACCGCGACGGAGTTCGAGCTGCTGCGATACCTGATGCGCAATCCGCGCCGGGTGCTGAGCAAGAGCCAGATCCTGGACCGGGTGTGGAACTACGACTTCGGCGGCCAGGCGAACGTGGTGGAGCTGTACATCTCCTACCTGCGCAAGAAGATCGACGCGGGCCGGACTCCCATGATCCACACCATGCGCGGCGCCGGCTATGTCCTCAAACCGGCCGGCTGACGTGACCCCGCCCCGCCCCGCCCGCTGGAGTCCGGCGGGCTGGCCCCTGCGTACCCGGCTGGTCGCGATCATGACCGGCCTGCTGGTGATGCTCGGCCTGGTCGTCGGCGGCACCGCCGAGTTCTACCTGAGCAGGACCCTCTATGCCCGCGTCGACGTCCAGTTGCAGGAGGCAGGCCGGCGGGCGCTCGGCGGCCCGCCGCGTGGCGGGCCGGGCGCCGAACACCCGGTACCGGGCCTGTCCCCGCCGCCGGGCGCGCAATCCGGCTCGATCTTCCTCGGGCTGACCCGATCGGGCGACGTGGCGGGCGGCGGCATCGTGCAGTACCGCCAGGGCGACCCCGAGACCGGCTACCCGCAGGGCAGCAACGAATGGGTCGACCTTCCCGCCGATGCCGTGAACCGGCTCGCGACGGTCACCCCCGACGGCCGGCCGGCCGACGTCGACCTCGGCGGCACCCTCGGCGACTATCGCGCGGTCGCCACGGTCCTCGGCAACCGCACCACCCTGGTCACCGGCCTGCCCCTCAAGGACACCCAGACCACGCTCTTCACCATCGCCGGGGTCACCGGCGGGACCGTCCTCGTCACGCTGCTGGTCGCCGGCTGGGCGGGAGCGGTGATCATTCGCCGTACCCTCAAGCCGCTCAGCCGGGTGGCGGCGACCGCGACCCGGGTCGCCGAGCTGGAGCTGGACCGGGGCGAGGTGGAGCTCGCCCAGCGGGTGCCGGTCGCGGACACCGACCCCCGCACGGAGGTCGGCCAGGTCGGCGCGGCGCTCAACCGGCTGCTCGACCACGTCGGCGACGCGCTCGAGGCCCGGCACGCCAGCGAGACGCAGGTACGCCAGTTCGTCGCCGACGCCAGCCACGAACTCCGCACGCCGCTCGCGGCCATCCGCGGCTACGCGGAGCTGAGCCGCCGCAGCCGCCGGCCCGTACCGGAGGAGATCGCCCACGTGCTGTGCCGCGTCGAGTCGCAGGCGCAGCGGATGACCACGCTGGTGGAGGACCTGCTGCTGCTCGCCCGCCTGGACGCCGGCCGGCCGCTGGCCCACGAGCCGGTCGACCTGACGATGCTGGTGGTGGACGCGGTCAGCGACGCCCACGCGGCCGGCCCGCGGCACTACTGGCGGCTCGACCTGCCCGAGGAGCCGGTGACGATCACCGGCGACGGGCAGCGGCTGCAACAGGTGCTGGCCAACCTGCTGACCAACGCGCGGACCCACACGCCGGAGGGCACCAGGGTGACCGTCGGGGTGGGCCAGGGCGAGAACGCCGCGCTGCTGACCGTGACGGACGAGGGTCCGGGCATCCCGGCCGACCTGCAGCCGCACATCTTCGAGCGGTTCGCGCGCGGGGACGGCTCGCGCTCCCGCGCGGCGGGCAGCACCGGCCTGGGGCTGTCGATCGTGCACGCGGTGGTGACGGCGCACGGCGGAACGGTGTCGGTGCGCAGCGCGCCGGGCCGCACGGAGTTCACCGTACGGCTGCCGGCGGCGCCGGTGCCGCAACGCCCCGAGCCCTTGCGCGCCGGCCGGTAGCGGTCAGCGGCCCAGCCGCAGGCCGTCCATCAGGACGTCCCGGAGTTCGTCCAGCAGCGCACCCGCCGCCTCGCCGTCCGTCACGTGCAGCTCGAGCGGCACCGACGCGCTGTCCCGGCCCACGATCACGTCCAGGGCGCACAGGGCGCGGCCGGCCAGCTCGCTTGTCACGTTCGGGCAGGCCGCGGCCAGCAGCCGGTCGTCGACCCACGGGCGGCCGGCGGAGCCCGGCAGACCCGCGGCTATCGCGGCGATCGCCGTCAGTGCCTGAGTCGGCGAGATCTCATCCAGTAGGACGACCGGCGTCTCCCAGACCCTGAGCACGACCGTCGCCACGGTCTGCCGTCGCTGTGCCGGCGAAAGCTCGGCCAGACCGTCCAGGAGGTAGGGCGCGCTCGCGTTATTCATGCGCTTAATCGCAGCACAGCAACTTGCACGTGCACATACCCCGGCTGACGGACACCCACCTGCCCTGATGGGCTAAGCTCTGCGCGTGTCCTTCTGGTATCAGTGGTTTACGAGGCCGGCTCCCGCCGGTGCCTCGGCCATGATCCCATGACCTGAGACACCCCCGTAGGGCCGGCCGAGGCAGCGACAATCGTCGCTGCCTTTCGTTTTGCGAAAAAGCCGGCAACACCCGGGCCACCGGCCCCGGGCACCGGCGGAGGAGAAGACAGCCGTGACCATCCCCGAGGTGCAGCGGGTCAGCGACCAGCGCATCGAATCCATCGTGCCGCTGATGAGCCCCGCGCTGCTCCACCACGAGCTGCCGCTGACCCATGAGCTGTCCGCGACCGTGCTGGACAGCCGCCGGCAGGTGGAGGCCGTGCTCGACGGCCGAGATCCGCGCCTGCTCGTCGTCGTCGGACCGTGCTCGGTGCACGACCCCGTCGCCGCCGCCGAGTACGCGGACCGGCTCGCCGCACAGGCCGCCCGGCTCGCCGACGACCTGCTGATCGTGATGCGGGTCTACTTCGAGAAGCCACGCTCCACGGTGGGCTGGAAGGGACTCATCAACGACCCGGGCCTGGACGGCACCGGCGACGTCGGCAAGGGGCTGCGGGTGGCCCGGTCGCTGCTGGTCGAGGTGCTGGGCCGGGGCCTGCCGGTCGGCGTCGAGTTCCTCGACCCGATCACCCCGCAGTACATCGCGGACACCGTGGCCTGGGGCGCGATCGGCGCCCGCACCGTCGAATCGCAGGTGCACCGCCAGCTCGCCTCCGGGCTGTCCATGCCGATCGGCATGAAGAACCGCCCCGACGGCAGCATCTCCACCGCCATCGACGCGATCAACGCCGCCGCCGCGCCGCACGTCTTCCCCGGCATCGACGTCTCCGGCACCCCGGCGATCATGCACACCACCGGCAACCAGGACTGCCACCTCGTGCTGCGCGGAGGCAAGGGCCCGAACTACAGCGCCGCCGACGTCAACGCCGCGCTCGCGCTGCTGAAGGCCGCCGGCCTGCCCGAGCGGGTCATCGTGGACTGCTCGCACGGCAACAGCCTGAAGGACCACCTGCGCCAGCCGATCGTCGCCGACGACGTCGCCGGCCAGCTCGAGGCCGGCCAGCAGGGCATCAAGGGCGTGATGCTGGAGAGCTTCCTCATCCCCGGCCGGCAGGACCTGGGCGGCGAGCTCGCGTACGGGCAGAGCGTCACCGACGCCTGCATGGGCTGGGAGCCGACCGTCGGGGTGCTGGACCGGCTCGCGACGGCCTCGGCGAAGCGCCGCGCCGGCTGAAACCGGTTCATAGCAGGCGCACAGTATCGGCATAAGGGTCCGACAGGCGGGCGGAAGACAGTAACGGGGACAGCGCTTCCGCCTGCCCTAAGGATCCACGATGACCTCGACGTTGCCCGTACCGCCGATGGTGTCTCCGGTCGAGCCACCACCGACCGCGCCGCCGGACCACACCCGGTCCCGCTGGTCCGGATTCCTCCGCGGCCGCGTCCAGGACGCGCCGTGGGTACGGCCCTCGCTGCTCGCCCTGCTGCTGCTCACCGGCGTCCTCTACGTCTGGGGGCTGGGCGCCTCCGGCTGGGGGAACACGTTCTACTCGGCGGCCGTGCAGGCCGGCTCCGAGAGCTGGAAGGCGTTCTTCTACGGCTCGTCCGACGCGGCGAACTCGATCACCGTCGACAAGACGCCCGCCTCGCTGTGGGTGATGGCGCTGTCGGCCCGGGTCTTCGGCGTGAACGCGTGGAGCATCCTCGTGCCGCAGGCCCTGATGGGCGTCGCGACGGCCGGGCTGCTCTTCGCCACGGTCCGCCGCTGGTACGGCCCGGCGGCCGGGCTGATCGCGGGCGCGGTGTTCGCGCTGACCCCGGTCGCGGTGCTGATGTTCCGGTTCAACAATCCGGACGCGCTGCTGGTGCTGCTGCTGGTCACCGGCGCGTACGCGACCGTGCGGGCCATCGAGAACGGCTCGACGAGGTGGCTGCTGCTCGCCGGGACCCTGGTCGGCCTCGGCTTCCTCACCAAGATGCTGCAGGCGCTGCTGGTCGTGCCGGCGTACGCGCTGGCCTACCTGTTCGCCGGCCCGCCGCGGCTGGGCCGCCGGATCTGGCAGCTGCTGCTGGCGGGCCTCGCGGTCGTCGTCTCGGCCGGCTGGTACATCGCGATCGTCGAGCTCGTGCCCGCCTCGAGGCGGCCGTACATCGGCGGCTCGCAGAACAACAGCCTGCTCGAGCTGACGCTGGGCTACAACGGCCTGGGCCGGCTCAGCGGCGACGAGACCGGCAGCGTCGGCGGTGGTGGCGGCGGCAACGGCGGTGGCGGCTGGGGCGAGACCGGCCTGCTGCGCATGTTCGACGGCTCGCAGGGCGGCCAGGTCTCCTGGCTGCTGCCGGCGGCGCTCATCGTGCTGGTGGCCGGCCTGGTCCTGACGCTGCGGGCCGCGCGCACCGACCGGCTGCGGGCGGGTCTGATCCTGTGGGGCACCTGGCTCGTCGGCACGGGTCTGGTCTTCAGCCTCATGCAGGGCATCTTCCACGCCTACTACACGGTGGCCCTGGCGCCGGCGATCGGCGCGGTGGCCGGCATGGGCTCGGCGCTGCTGTGGCGCCACCGGCGCAACGTGTTCGCCGCGCTGACCCTGGCGGCGACGATCGCGGTGAGCGCCTGGTGGTCGTACCACCTGCTGGCGCGCAGCGCCGGCTTCCTGCCGTGGCTGCGCTGGGTGGTCCCGGCCGGCGGCGTCGTGGCGGCGCTGGGTGTGCTGGCCGCGCTGCGGCTGCCGGCCCGGGTCGCGGTGGCGACCGCGGGGCTGGCGCTGGCGGCGGTGCTCGCCGGCCCCGCCGCCAACGCGGTGCAGACGGCGTCCGAGCCGCACACCGGCTCGATCCCGTCGGCCGGCCCGGCCGGGCAGGGCGGCGGATTCGGCGGCCCCGGCGGCCCCGGCGCCTTTCCCGGCGGCGGCGCACAGCCGGGCGGGACCGCTCCGGGCGGGACCGCTCCGGGTGGCGGGATGCGTGGCGGCGGCATGGGCGGGCTGCTCAACGCCGCCACCGTCAGCGACGAGATGAAGTCCCTGTTGGACGCGAACGCCGGGAGCTACACCTGGGTGGCCGCGGCGGTCGGCTCGCAGAACGCGTCGGGATACCAGCTGGCCACCGGCGACTCGGTCATGGCGATCGGCGGATTCAACGGCAGCGACCCGTCGCCGACGCTGGAGCAGTTCCAGCGGTACGTGACCGACGGGAAGATCCACTACTTCATCGGCGGAGGCGGAGGCGGGTTCGGGGCCGGGTTCGGGGGCGGACGCGCCGGCTCGGGCGGCAGCAACTACAGCTCGCAGATCTCCGAATGGGTGACGGCGACCTTCACCGCGCAGACCGTGGACGGCGTGACGATCTACGACCTGACCGCCACTCGATGACACACCGGCACGACCCCGCCAGGGCGGTTCCCCCCCAGGGGGGGGCCGCCCCGGCGGCGTGCCACGGACCGGAAACGGGACTCACAGGACCGGCACAGGGTCGCCATATTCCGGGCATAGCAGCGCGGGCGATCTTTTCGACATGAGCCTTTCCATGCTGCCCACGCCCGCCCCCGAGCAGGTGCGGATCGTTGCTCCGGTGCTCGACGTGGTCGTGCCGGTGTACAACGAGGAGATCGACCTCGAGCCCTGCGTCCGCCGGCTGCACGGGTACCTGCGGAGCGAGTTCCCGTACCGGTTCCGGATCACCATCGCGGACAACGCGAGCACCGACTCCACCCAGGACGTGGCCCGCCGGCTCGCCGGTGAGCTGCCCGGCGTGGTGGCGGTGCACCTGGCGGAGAAGGGCCGGGGCCGGGCGCTCAAGCACGTGTGGACGCACTCCGACGCGGCCGTACTGGCCTATCTGGACGTCGACCTCTCGACCGACCTCGGCGCCCTGCTCCCGCTGGTCGCGCCGCTGATCTCGGGCCACTCGGACCTGGCGATCGGCTCCCGGCTGGCCCGCGGTTCCCGGGTGGTCCGCGGCGCCAAGCGCGAGTTCATCTCCCGCGCCTACAACCTGATCCTGCGGGGCACCCTGTCGGCGCGCTTCTCCGACGCGCAGTGCGGCTTCAAGGCGATCCGGGCCGGCGTGGCCGAGCGGCTGCTGCCGATGATCGAGGACACCGGCTGGTTCTTCGACACCGAGATGCTGGTGCTGGCCGAGCGGGCCGGGCTGCGCATCCACGAGGTGCCGGTGGACTGGATCGACGACCCGGACAGCCGGGTCGACATCGTGGCCACCGCGCTCGCAGACCTGCGCGGCATCGCCCGGCTCACCCGGGCGCTCGGCGCCGGCCGGCTGCCGCTGGCCGCCCTGCGCCGGCAGCTGGGCCGCAATCCGCTGCCGGTGGCGGGCGTGCCGACCGGGCTGACCGGGCAACTGCTGCGCTTCGCGGCGGTCGGCGCGGCGAGCACGCTCGCGTACCTGCTGCTCTATGCCCTGCTGCGCGGCGGTTTCGGCCCGCAGAGTGCCAACCTGGTCGCGCTGCTGGTCACCGCGGTGGCGAACACGGCAGCCAACCGGCGGCTGACCTTCCGGGTACGCGGCAGCGACGGCGCCTGGCGTCATCAGGCGCAGGGGCTTGTCGTCTTCGCCGTCGGGCTGGGCCTGACCAGCGGCTCGCTCGCCCTGCTGCACCTGGCGGGCGACCCACCGACCAGCGTGGAACTGGGCGTCCTGGTGATCGCCAATCTGGTCGCCACCGGGGTCCGCTTCCTGCTGATGCGCGGCTGGGTCTTCCGCGCCGCGGAGACGAGCATTGAACACCCGTGAACACAATCACCCCTAAGAGTATGAATTCAGTGACCGACGGGTAACAATGGGCATCGACCGGGGCGACAGAACGGCTCGTGGCTCCCGGCCGATGTGCCCTTCTGTCCGGGCCCGCCGGAGGTGGCGACATGCTCAGCAAGGAAGACAACCGCAGACTCGCGCAGATGGAACGCCAGCTTCGCCGCGACGACCCGGAATTCTGCGCGCGGATGCGGGACCGGCTGCCCACCCGCCGGCGCGTGCCGACCTCCCTCGTGCTGGCCGCCTGCGTGGTCTGGGCGGCGGTCCTGGCCCTGGGGGTCCTCGGCTGGTGGGGCGCCGCCGCCATCGCCGCGGTATGGGGGGCGGTCATCCTGGCCGCGCTCACCTATCGCTGCCGGCCACTTCGGCCCGGCGACCCCTATCCCGGCCCGGAACCCCTGCCGCCCGCCTGGTGACTCCCATAACGAACGTGCATGGGTTTTCCGCCGCGGGTGGGATCAGCCGTAGGCGACCGTCGCGGCGGCGACACCGCGGGCCCGGGCCACCACTGCGGACTCTTCCTCGACCGCCCTGCGGGCACCGGCGGTGATCGAGCCGAACGGCGTGACGGTGAGATCGACGCGCTTGCGGCCGGCGAGCCGGGCCCGCCACACCCCGGCGATCTCCCCGTCGATCAGCAGCGCGCCCGGGTTGCCGAGCAGCTTCCAGATCTCCTTGCGCCGGGCCCGGTCCGGCACCAGCAGGTCCCGGTCGCGGGCCTGCAGCAGTGCGTCCATCGCGGGAAGCAGCCGCACGCCCGGCGCGGGCGAGGCGGCGGCGAGCGCGGGGACCGCCGGCGCGGGCAGCCAGGCCGCGCGCCCGTCGACCCTGACCTCGGCAAGCCCCTCCGGCCAGACCTTCTTGATCTCGGCGGTGGTGCTGCCCAGGTATTTCGCCACGTCCGCCGGGGTGGCCGGGCCGAGCAGCCGCAGGTAGGTGGCGATCAGATCCTGGATGCCCGCGTTGCGCTCGGGCAGCGGCGGCGCGTCCTCGATCGGGCCGAGCGTCGCGTCCTTGCCGCGGGACTCGACCTCGACGCCGCCGGCCAGGCCGGAGTGCTGCCACACGCTGCCGGAGATGTGCCGGGCACCGCAGGCCCGGCAGTCGTAGGTCAGCTCGCGCGGCACCAGGGCGCTGACCCGGGTGCTGGCCTCGCCGCGCGGCATCGAGGACGTGACGACCTCGCGGAACGCGATCGCGGTCGCCTCGAACGCGTTGCGGCCCAGCTTGCCGCCCTCGGGGATCTGGGCGCTGTGGATCCGGGCCGACGCATCCGCGTCGCTGACCGGCCACAGCGCGGTCACCAGGGCACCGAGGTCGCGGCGGCGGTGCAGGTGCGGCGCGCCCCGGGCGGCCCAGACCGTCAGCAGCCGGTCGTCGCTCAGCTCGGCGTCGGTGCGGGCGGCGAGCGCCACCTGCGCGGAACCGGGCGTGTATTCCTGCACGCCCAGGTCGAGCACGGCCAGATCACCGGGGCGGTCGGCGCGGCGCTCGGCCAGCCCGAGCGCGGCGACCCGGTATGCCATCACCTGCCTGCGGTCCACGTCCATGGGAACCACCACCTCTCAACCCCGACGACCGTAGCGCCGGGCTGCGACATTTCTCAGCCGCTCGAGACGGGTCCCGCCGCCCGCGGTGACGAGTTCCCAGGTGTCCAGGCTGCTCGGGCCGTACGGGCCCTCCTGCAGGATGGGCGGCTCCCCGGTGAGCCGGTAGCCGCAGCGGCGGGCCACGCCGCAGCTCGCCGTGTTGGCCGGGTCGATGCGCAGCAGCAGCCGGCTGAGGTTGAGCTCGCCGCGGGCGTACCCGGAGAGCAGGGAGAGTGCCGCCGAGGCGTGCCCGTGCCGGCGATGCGCCGCGCCCACGAGGTAGCCGAGCTCGGCCTCCCGGAGGCCGGCGTCGAGGCCGAAGAGCAGCACCTCGCCGACTGGCCCGCCGCCGGCGACGATCGCGAGCTGGATGCGCTGGCCGCTGGCGCGGCTCTGCCGCGCCCGCTTCAGGTAGGCGACGCCCGCCTCGCGGTCGAACGGGGACGGCATCGGCGTCCATCGTGCGATGTCCGGCTCGTCGAGGAGCTCAACCAGATCCTCGAGATTCTCGTCCCGCCACTCGCGCAGCTGGACGCCGTCCCCCGTCAGGGCGATCGGGTAGGGCAGGCGGCCGGAGGTCGTCATGCGCCGATCCTGCCCGTAAGAACCCGGTTCCGGCCAGTAGGAGACTTATGAATGCCGTGAATGAAGCTCTCAGCCGCGGACCACTATCGGCGCCGTATCGAGCAAAGCCCAGTCGTGGCTTATGTCGGCGGCCGCATGCAGCAACAACGGCAGGTACACGCCTGTCAACTTATCGACAGACGTCTCCGCCGCGTGCACGGTGACATTGAGCGCGGCGACGACCCTGCCGTCGCCGTTTCGCACGCCCGCGGCGATGGACCGGACGCCGAGCGCGAGGTCCTGATCCGCGAGGGCCCAGCCCCGCGCGCGGACCTCGCGCAGCGACCGGAGCAGGGCGTCACGATCGGGCTGCCACCGGGCTTCGACGCCCGATCGGCCCGGCTCGGCCAGAACCGTCTCCAGCTCCGCGGAGTCGAGCGCGGCGAGCAGCACCTTGCCCATCGAGGTCGCGTGCGCGGGGAATCGGGTGCCGATCGAGACGGCCAGCGTGACGATCTTCGGTACGGCGACCCGCGCGACGTACACGATGTCGGAGCCGTCGAGCTGGGCCATCGACGTGGACTCGCCGGTCTGCGCCACCAGGCGTTCCATGTGCGGGCGGGCGACGTCCCACATGTCCAGGGAGTTGACGTAGGCCATGCCGAGCTCGAGCACCCGCGGGGTCAGCGTGTAGCCGCGGTCGACGGACCGCACGTAGCCCAGCTCGGTCAGGGTGAGCAGGATCCGGCGCACGGTGGGCCGGGCCAGCCCGGTGTCGGCGGCGATCTCGCTCAGCGTCGACACCCTGCGGCCCGGCCGGAAGCTGCGCAGCACGTCCAGCCCGCGGGCGAGGGCCTCGATGAAGTCCGGGCCGGTCTCCCGCGCCATCGAGCCCCCTCCCGTAGCCGTGGATGCGGCTAATGCTTCCATTGCGCCGAGCCGGCGTCCCACTCGGTGTATGTGTAGGGGTTGTCCCGCACCTTCGTCTCCGGAATGTCGGGATTCATGCCGCGGGCCCAGGCCTCCTCGCCCATCTCGCCGCGCAGGTGGTCGATGGTCCGTCCGACCTGCTCGCGGGCGGCGGCCAGGTCCACGCCGACGAGCTTGTGGTCCCGCTTCACGATCCGGCCGTTGACCAGCACGGTGTGGACGTCGCCGCGCTGCGCCTGGAACGCGACGTGGCCGTACGGGTTGAGGATCGGGAACATCGCCGGCGAGTCGTCGTTCTTGATCAGCACCACGTCGGCCTTCTTCCCTGGCTCCAGGCTGCCGACGACGCCGTCCAGGCCGAGCGCCCTGCTGCCGCCGCGGGTGGCCCAGTCGACGACCTGTTCCGCGCGCAGGTGCACGTGGGTGACGGTCTCGGCGCGGCCGTGCGCCTCCATGTGCTCGCGCGAGCGGTCGGCGCCGAGCGTGGTGCGCATCGCGGAGAACAGGTCGCCGCTCCACCACACGCTGGTGTCCATCGACAGCGAGACGCCGATGTCGTGGTCGCGCAGGATCCAGGTGGGCGGGTAGCCCTGGCCGGCGCTCTGCTCGCTCTCGGTGGAGACCGACACCGAGCCGCCGGTCGCGGCGATCCGATGGTAGGAATCGTGGTTCAGCGTCGCCGCGTGCACGTACACGGTCCGCGGGGTCATGAAGCCGTTCTCGTGCATGAGCCGGATGCCGTCGTCGTTGGTCGCGCCCCAGACGCCCGCGTGCGTGGTGACCCCCACGCCCAGCTCGCGGGCCACCTCGAAGGCCGCCCGCTCGGGGAAGGCGGGGTCCCCGGTGACGTCGAACGCCATCTGGAAGCCGAGCATGTCGTCGCCGGGGGTGATCCGGCGGCTGACGAAGTCGCGGAACCCGGGGCTGGCCGACCACTCCCACGGCCCCTGCTGGATGTTGCCGTACGCGAGCACGAACCGGCCCGGCACCGCCTGCAGCGCGTCGACCGCCGCGTCGGCGTGCTGCGGCGTCTGCAGGCCGTGTGACCAGTCGACGGTGGTGGTGACCCCGGCGTCGACGGCCTCGATCGCGGCGAGCAGGTTACCGGCGTGCACGTCCTCCGGGCGGAACAGCCTGCCGGACTCCAGGTAGTACCAGACGAAGTACTGGGTGAGCGTCCAGTCCGCGCCGTAGCCGCGCATCGCGGTCTGCCACATGTGCCGGTGGGTGTCGATCATGCCGGGCATCAGGATGCCGCCGGACGCGTCGATCACGGTGGCGCCCTCGGGCGCGGCGAGACCGACGCCGATCTCGGCGATGCGTTCGCCGACGACGAGCACGTCGGCATCCGGCAGCACGGTGTGCCGGTCGTCCATGGTCAGCACGATGCCGTTGCGGAACAGCACGCTGTCGCTCATCTCGCCGTCAACTCCCCTCGAAGCCGGGCGGACAGACGTCCGTCAGGCGGTCACCGTCTCGGCGCTAGTGTGTTGCGACTCACCATTCGTGTCAAGAACGGGGTCGCGGCAGTGCGGTTGACAGCCAATAACCCTGGGTCGAGACTGGCGAAGGTGCGGACGTCCGTCCGTCTGACGGTCACTCCTCGGAAGGCGGCACATGGGACCACTCAGCGGACTGCTCGTCGCGGACTTCTCCCGGATCCTCGCCGGGCCGTACGCGACGATGCTGCTCGCCGACCTCGGCGCCCAGGTGATCAAGGTCGAGGGCCCGTCCGGCGACGACACCCGCACCTGGATGCCCCCGGTACGCGACGGTGTCTCGACCTACTACCTGGGCATCAACCGCAACAAGCGCTCGATCGCGCTCGACCTCAGGAAGCCCGAGGACCTCGAGGTGGCCCGGCGGCTGGCCGGCCGGGCCGACGTGATGATCGAGAACTTCCGGCCCGGCGGGCTGAGGCGCTTCGGCCTCGACTACGACACGGTCGCCGCGGCGAACTCCAGGATCGTCTACGCGTCGATCAGCGGCTTCGGCACCGGCGCGGGCGCCGGATACCCCGGCTACGACCTCATGATCCAGGCGATCTCCGGCCTCATGAGCCTGACCGGTGACCCCGGTTCCTCGCCGTACCGGGCGGGGATCTCGGTCTTCGACGTGATGGCGGGGATGCACGCCGACATCGGCATCCTGGCCGCCCTGCACCACCGCAACGCCACCGGCAACGGACAGCACGTCGAGGTCAACCTGCTCTCGTCCGCGCTGTCCGGGCTGGTCAACCAATCCAGCGGTTACGTCGCCGGCGGCACCGTCGGCTACCGGATGGGCAACGCGCACCCCAGCCTGTTCCCGTACGAGCCGCTGCCGGCCGCCGACGGCGAGCTGATCGTCATCGCCGGCAACGACGGGCAGTTCCGCAAGCTCTGCCAGGTGCTCGACCTGCCCGGCCTGCCGGACGACCCGCGCTTCGCGCGCAACCAGGACCGGACGGCCAACCGCGCGCAGCTGCGCCCGATCCTCGTGGAACGCCTGGCCCGGCGCACCAAGGACGAGTGGTTCCGCGACCTGCTCGCGGCCGGCGTGCCCTGCGCGCCGATCAACACGATCGACGGCGGGGTCGCGTTCGCCGAGGAACTGGGCCTGAATCCGGTGGTCACCGTGGACGGGATCCCCGGGGTCCGCAACCCGATCACCTTCTCGGGCACGCCGGCGAGCTACGAGTTGCCGCCGCCCGAACTCGACCAGCACGGTGAGGAGATCCGCGAGTGGCTGATGAAGGACTGAGCTTCCCGACCGCGATCGGCACGTCCGACGAGGAGCAGATCCGGCTGCTCGGCCAGGATCTGGCCGCGGACCTGATGGGCCGGGTCGGCTTCGGCGAGCTGGCGTACTGGCTGGTGGCCGGCCGACGGCCGACGCCGGGCGAGGTCCGCGTCTTCGAGACCGTGCTGGTGGCGCTCGCCGACCACGGCTTCACGCCTACCGCGATCGCGGCCCGGCTCACCTACCTGAGCGCGCCCGAGTCGCTGCAGGGCGCGCTCGCCGCGGGCCTGCTCGGCGGCGGCTCGCGCTTCCTCGGCGTGACCGAGGACTGCGCACGGTTCCTGGCCACCACCCTGGCGGGCGGCCCGGTCCCGGCCGACGACGCCGGGTTCGACGCGCTCGCCCTCGATGCCCTGACCGCGGCGTACGCCGGGAAGCGGCTGATACCGGGGCTCGGGCATCCCGTGCACAAGCGGCAGGATCCCCGCACCCCGGCGCTGATCCGCATCGCCGAGGAGGAGGGCCTGCGCGGCCCGCACCTGCGCCTGTTCGAGGCCGTCGGCCGGGTGCACCCGCGGGTGCTCGGCCGCACGCTGCCGCTCAACGGCGCCGGCGTCTGCGGCGCGGCGCTGGCCGACCTGGGCCTGCCCGTCGAGCTGCTGCGCGGATTCGCGCTGCTGGCCCGGGCCGCCGGGCTGCTCGGCCACCTCGCCGAGGAGCGCCGCAACCCGATCGGCATGGACGTCTACCTGGCCGTCGATCGCAACGCCGTCTACGAGGACTAGGAAGGAGCCGCCATGGCCACCGTCGTCGCGATTGTCGCCTCCACCCACCACCCCTTCTACTACCGAGCCAGCACCGCGACCGGCGAGGATCGTCCGCCCTTCGCCGACGAGTGGGTCCGCAAGATCACCGCGTTCCGGCAGACGCTGACCGCGGCCCGCCCGGACGTGCTCGTCATGGTCGGCTCCGACCACTTCCACCAGCTGTGGCTGGACAACATGCCGCAGTTCCTCGTCGGCAAGGCGCCGTTCTACGACGCGAACTTCTACAACGAGGAGCGCGAGTTCGGCCTGCCGAGAATGCTGCTGAAGGGGCAGGAGGACCTGTCCGCGCACCTGCTGCGCGCCGGCCTCGACGCCGGCTTCGACCTGGCCTTCAGCAACGAGCTGCGGATCGACCACAGCATCACCTGCCCGATCATCACGCTGCGGCCCGAGGCCGACCTGCCGATCGTGCCGATCTACACCAACATCTTCGCGCCGCCGCTGCCGCGGCCGAAGCGCTTCGTCCAGCTCGGTCAGGCCATCCGCGAGATCGTCGAGTCCTGGCCCAGCCACCTGCGCGTCGCGATCATCGGCACCGGGCACCTCTCGCTCGAGCTCGGCGGGCCACGCCAGTTCGGCCCGCACGGCCCGGACCCCGAGTTCGACCGCAGGGCCGTCGAGTGGATCGCCACCGGCGACATCGAACGCTGCCTGGCCGAGGTGACCCTCGACAGCCTGCACTCCCCCGGCAACGCCACCCACGGCTTCATGGACTTCATGCTGATGATGGGCGTCGCGGGCGCGGGCCGCAAAGCCGACCATGTGGACAGCCTCGACCTGTTCCACACCATGGAGGCCTACTTCACCTGGTACCCGAACGGGGTGACCCCATGAGCAGGTACCTGCTGGACAAGTTCCTGTACACGGTCGACCGCGACCCCGAGCTGGTCGAGCGCTATCGCTCGGAGCCCCGAGGGACCGTGCTGTGGTGGGAGTCCGAGCGCGCCAACACCGTGCTCAACTGCCACAGCGGCGAGGCCAGCACCTGGCTGCGCTTCACCGACGACGAGCGTGAGGCCCTCGCGACACACGACCACGTCGCGCTCTTCTCCCTCGGCGCGCACCCGTTCCTCACGCTGACCCTGTTCATCGCGATGTTCGAGCGCGACCACGGGCCGCTGGAGTATCAGAAGGCGTTCGGCGCGCGCCTCGCGCACTTCTCGCTGCCCTACCCCGACATCGCCACCTGATGCGCGCCGCACTGCTGAACGAGTGCGGCGCGGCGCCGGCGGTCGGCGAGCGCGCGGTGCCCGTTCCGGAGGACGACGAGATTCTGGTACGCGTCACCGCCGCGTCGATCACCCCGCTCGACCGGCTGTGCGCGTCCGGCACCTCGTACTTCGGCGCGCCGGCCACCCCGTACGTGCCGGGTGTCCAGGGTGTCGGGGTGCGCGAGGACGGGACGGCGGTGTGGTTCGCGACCGGCGCGGGCATGCGCCCGGGCGACGGCAGCATGGCCGAGCACGCCGCCGTGCGGGCCGCGGACACCGTGGAGCTTCCGACGGGCGCCGACCATCGGCTGGTTGCGGCGCTCGGGCTCTCGGCGGTCGCCGCGCAGATGGCCCTGACCTGGCGCGGCGAGCTCCAGCCGGGCGAGCGGGTGCTGGTGCTCGGCGCCGGCGGGGTCGTCGGCCAGGCCGCGGTGCGGCTCGCCCGGCTCGCCGGCGCCGGTCAGGTCGTGGCGGCGGCCCGGTCCGAGCGGGCCCTGCGGCGCGCGGCGCGGGCGGGCGCGACAGTGGTCGTGGCGCTGCCGGAGGAGGCGGAGGTCGCCTGGCTGGCCGCGCGGCTGCGGGCCGCCGCGGACGGGCCGGTGGATCTCGTCCTGGATCCGCTCTTCGGGGTCCCGGCGGCGGCCGCGCTGCGGACGCTGCGGCCCGGCGGCCGGCTGGTAAACCTCGGCGACGCGGCGGGCACGACCGCGCCGATGGACTCGGCGACGCTGCGCAGCGGCTCGCTGCGGGTGCTCGGTTACACGAACAACGAGCTCACCGCCGCGCAACGGTCCGAGGCACTCGCCCTGGTCGCCGCGCACGCGGCGGCCGGGCGGCTGACGGTCGACTACGAGACGGTACGCCTGGAGCACGTCGCCTCGGCCTGGCACCGCACGGACTGCCGGATGGTGCTGGTGCCGTAAGACCGGCGTGGACGCCGACCCGCCGCGCATGTCGTCAGCCGCGGCCGTTCGTTCCGGGCGGCGGGTCAGCCGCGGCCGTTCGTTCCGGGCGGCGGGTCAGCCGCGGCCGTTTGCTTTCCGGGGCGGCTCGGTCGCGACGGCGAACGGGTCACGCAGGCGCGTCATCGCCTCGGCGCTGCTGTCGGCCGCCTCCGCCTCGGGCTCCGGCACGACCGCGTCGGCCGGGGCGAGGAACAGGGAGGGGTCGTGCTGGTCGGTAGACTTCATTCACCGGTCCGATGATCTGTGTGGTGGTCAGCTACGAGGACGGGGCTTCGAGTTCCTTCAGATCAAGGTTAAGCGTGGCCAGCAGTCCGCTGTAGAGGAACGTGTCGACCTCGTCGGGGAGCTCCCGGTCGACCCAGTCGGCCCGGACGCCCTTGCCGCGTTCGCGAAGCTTGGCGATGATGACGCTCTTCTGAATGATCATGATCTGGCCCGTCGGGAGAAATGGCTTGAGGCCGGTAAAAACAAAACGCGCCGGACGGGAGCGGTTACCCATCTGGCGCGGAGACGTCAACGGATTCAGAACTAGAACCCACGGTAGCACGAAATGAACTCCGCCCCGAATACGACCATCGGCGCCGCCGGGGCAGCGAGCGTGATCAGTGTAGGCTGACCACCGAGTCGCCAGGCGGGCTCACCGGTCGCGCGAAAACCGCAGGTTCTGCGGTAAGTACGGCGGCGAACCGGGTGATCAGCTGCTCGCACCGAGGCGTACGACTCGACGACGCGCGATCTCCGGCGACCTGGCGACTTATCAGCGCGCAAACTCCCTTTTTACCGCGGGCTCCCGTTTACCGCGGGCCTTCCGTTTACCGCAGGCCTCCCGTTTGCCGCGGCTCCCGTTTTACCGCGGCGGGGTGAACTCGGGCTGGTCGAGCACCCGGAGCCAGCTGCCGTCCTCCTGGCGGCGGACCACCTGAGCGCGAGCGCCGGAGCCGTCCTTCGGCGGGGTCGACGTGAGCGCGAGATCGCCGGTGATCAGGGTGGGCAGCGGCTCCTCGGGCTCGAACTTCGGCATGTTCGGCAGCGCCTGCTCCCACAGCCGGCGGATGGCGTCGCGGCCGACGGTCTGGCGGCCGGGCGGGTAGGCCATCACGGCCTCCGGCTCGTAGAGCAGCGCGATGCCCTCGGCGTCCCCGGCGTTGGCGCGCTCGACGAAGAGGCGGGTCAGGTCCTCGGGGCTGGTGGCCTTCTCTCGATCGGTCATGGTCCCAGCCTTAACCCTCGCGAGTGACAAGTCCAACAGATAGTTGTTGTCGTAGCTATGATCTGCGCTCATGGATCTGCGGCAGCTCGAATACTTCGTGGCGGTGGCCGAGGAGGCCAATTTCACCAGAGCGGCGGACCGTGTGCACATCACCCAGTCGGGGGTCAGCGCACAGATCCGCCAGTTCGAACGGGAACTGGGCGCCGACCTGTTCGACCGCTCCGCCCGAATGGTCCGCCTCACCCCCGCCGGCGCCGCGGCGCTGCCGCACGCCCGCGCCGCGCTCGCCGCCGCGCAGGCCATCCGCCACGCCTGCGACGACGTGAACGGCCTGGTCCGCGGCCGGCTGCGGCTCGGCATGATCACCGGCTGCACCGTGACGCCGCTGTTCGACGCGCTCGCCGCGTTCCACCGCCGGTATCCGCGCATCGAGATCGCGCTCGCCGAGGACAACTCCGACGTGCTGATCGAGAGCGTCCGGGCGGGCGTCTGCGACATCGCCCTGGTCGGGTCGGCGGGCGGGCCGCCGGAAGGGCTCCGGTCCCTGACGATCCTCAGCGAGGGGCTGGTCGCGGCGGTGCCCCCGGATCATCCCCTGGCCGAGCAGCAGAGCGTGGCGCTGCGGCGGCTGTCCGCGTACCCGTTGATCTGCCTGCCGGTCGGGACCGGGATCCGCAGCGTGCTCGACCAGGCCTGCGCGGCCGCCGGGATGAGGCCGGCCGTCGCGCTTGAGGCGACCGCGCCGGCGGCGGTCGCCGACCTGGCCGCGCGCGGCCTCGGCGTGGCGATTCTCAGCGCCTCGATGGCCGCCGGCCACGAGGGCCTACGCGCGGTGCCGGTCGAGAAGATCGAGATCCCCGCGCTGCTCGCCCTGGTGTGGCGCAAGGAGGAGAGCACGGTGTTGCGCGCGCTGCTCCCGCACTGCCGTCATGCGTTCGGGCTCGGCTAGTCCCTGTTCTCCACGCCGGGTCGCGCGAGGCCGTCATTCGCCGCCGCTGCAGGCGGCCTCGGCCTGCTCGCTCCATGGCGTGCCGTCGAAGACCTCCTTGGGGCGGGCGACGCGGTAGCGCTCGTCATCCGTCTGCACGGCGAGGGTGACGGGGATCCGGCCGAGCGGGAGCCCCCGTTGGCAGTCGACCTGCACATCGGCATCGGCCTGCATGGTCGCACCGGGTGCGATCATGCGCTGCTTGTCGACGCCGCGCACGGTGACGCCCGGCCGGGCGGCGGTCAGATTGTGGATATTGATCGGCGCCGGGCCGACATTGACCAGGGTGACCCGCCGGGTGAGGGTGACGCTCGCGATCCGGCCGTGCAGGACGATGGTGCCATCATCGATGATCTTGGTGGCGTCGGCGAAGACGAGAACGGAGACCTCGCCGTCGCGCGCGGTGTCCTGCCGGCGAAGGTTCCATCCATAGGTGACGAGACCGCCGATCGCCACACCGACGACGACGCCGATGACGAGCGTGGCCAGGCTGAAGGCGTGCCGCGGCCGCTGCTCCGGCACGTCCGCGGCGACCGGCCGGTCGAGATCGATCACATTCATGTATTGCCCTCGCCCCGGCTGTGATGGGTAGCGGACGGTTCAGAAAACGTACGTCACCCCGCCCGGGTTGCGGCCATCGTCCCGCGGCCTCCACCGTTCGTGGTCCGCTGAGCCGCGGGCCCGGCCCGGCAGACCGCTTCTGATCCGGAATCCTCCCATCGACGATCGGCGATCGGCAAGGACGCCCCCGTCGACGCCGGCCCGGTCGGGTCCGGGCGGCGTCGCCGGACGCCGCCGCGCAGCGGTTCCGGACCGTTCCGGCCCGGAACCCGCCCGCCGCAACGGCTGTCGAGCACGACCGTCCTATCGGGACCCGCCGCCGGTCACAGCTCGAGATTCTGTTCGATGGCCTTGAGCCGGTGCCGTGCCATCGCGAGATTGGCACGGTCGCGGTGCAATGCCAGATAGATGAACAGACCCTTGCCGGAGCGGCCGGTGACCGGCCGGATGAGGTGATACTGCGAACCCAGCGTCACGAGAATGTCCTCGATCTTCTCCTGCAGGCCCAGCATCTCCATGGTGCGCATCTTGGCCTTGAGCACCTCCGTGTTGGCCGCCGCGGCGACCACCGGGTCGAACGTATGGTCACCGCCGGCGGTACCCAGCGCCATGCCGCTCGTGTAGTCGCCGATCGCCGCGGCGATCGCCCCCTCCACCTGCAACGCGTCCTTGAGCGCCACGTCCATCTCTGTCATTTTGCGTCCCTCTCGGCTCCTGACGACCAGGACCCGAGGATGCGCGGCGGGCGCCTAACCGGAACGGACGCGCTGTCCGATCCGGGCCGGCTTCCGGGCCAGATAATCGAAGCGCTCGGGATTCAAGTTGCAATTGTTCGCAACTCGCTATCTGGCTACCTACGAATGTCGGCATATCGGAGGGCGGGCAATCCGGTAGAGGTGACGCTCCTCGGCGGCTGGGTAGTGTTGGGCCACGCACGACATAGCCAGCACCTGGGCCACGCCCCAGGCCATTGCAGACCAGGGTGGGGGCCGCCGGTGTCGGTGCCGCTTTATCAGGCCAAGGCCGAGATGTTCCGGGTACTCGGGCATCCCGTTCGGATCCGCGTGCTCGAGCTGCTGCAGACCGGCCCGCTTCCGGTACGCGACCTGCTGGCTCGCATCGACATCGAACCCGCCAACATGTCACAGCAACTCGCCGTCCTGCGGCGGGCCGGCATCGTCGTCTCCTTCCGCGACGGCGCCCTGGTCATGTACACCCTGAGCACCCCCGCCGTGGCGGACCTGCTCGCCGCCGGCCGCCGGATCCTCAGCGAGGTCCTCACTGACCGCGACAGCCTGCTCGCCGAACTACGGGCCCAGAAGGACTCCGTGTAAGCACCGCTAGCTCGCGGCGTCCAGGCGGGCCCTCGACTCCGCGTCCAGCTTGAGGTCGCGGGCGTCCATCACCTCGTCGAGCCGCTCGAGGGTGCTCGCGCCGACGATCGGGAACACCCCCGGGTCGCCGTCGAGCAGCCAGGACAGCACCACCTGATTGCCGGTGGCGCCGAGTTCCCGCGAAACCTCGGAGAGGGCGGCCGTCCGGCTCGCCGTACCCGGGTGGTCGTAGGCCCGCTCCAGCGGCCGGTCCGCGCGGCCGTAACCGCCGTTCAACAGCGTCGTGTACGCCCACAGGTCCAGACCCGGGTCGCTGCGCACGTAGTCCAGCGTCTCCGGGAACACCTGCCGATGCGCCGACGACTCCAGCGGCGCCCCCGGCCGCGGCAGCAGGTACGAGTGCCGTAGCTGCAGCGCCGTCCACCCGGCCACGCCCCGCCCGGCGGCGATGCCCCGGGCACGCTCCACCCGCCACGCGGGAGTGTTCGACGCACCGAGCCGCCGGGCCTGGCCGCCGGCGACCAGGTCGCCGAAGGCGTGCACGGTCTCGGCCAGCGGCACCCGGCGGTCCTCGATGTGCGCCCAGTACATGTCCACGTGGTCGACGCCGAGCCGGCCCAGGCTCGCACCCATCGCCGCGCGTACCGTCGCGGCCGACAGCCCCTCGGCCGAGGCCAGCCCCCGGCCCGGGTCGGTGGGCTGCCCGCCCACCTTGGTGCTGAGCAGGATCCGGTCCCGCATCCCCGGCCGGGCCGCCAGCCAGCGGCCGATCGTCTGCTCGCTCTGCCCGCCGGCGCCGGACGGGTGCAGCCAGAACGCGTAGTTGTTGGCGGTGTCGATCCACCGTCCGCCCCGCTCCACGAAGCGGTCGAGCAGCGCGAAGGACTCCGCCTCGCCGATCCGGGTACCGAACAGCATTGCTCCGAGCACAATCTCTGCCATGCCGCAGATCCTGTTACCTGGAGCGCACTCCAGGTCAAGGGTTCTCTGTGGACACCGCTGGCAGAATCGACGGCATGTCCCTCTACACGCCCGGTGAGGTCGCGCAGCGGACCGGCCTCAGCCTGGACACCCTGCGCTACTACGAGCGGATCGGGCTGCTCGACGGCGTCGACCGCACCCCCGGCGGCCGCCGCCAGTACAGCGACGGCGACCTCGGCTGGCTGGGGATCCTGCGCTGCCTGCGGGAGACCGGGATGCCGATCCAGCGGATGCTCCAGTTCGCCGAGCTGTGCCGCGACGACGACACGATCACCGACCGCATCGCCCTGCTCGAGCAGCACGACCAATCCGTACGGGAGCAGATCGCCATGCTGCAGGCGCAGCGCACCCACCTGCGGGGAAAGATCGACTACTACCGCGCGATCGGCTAGTCAGCCGCCAGAATCCCGCTTTCGGTCCAGCCCTCGGGTCGTTATGGGAGCTTATGGGGCATGCTCTTTTCGCGTTTTCGGCTCGCCGTGCCCCTCGCCCTCGCGGTCACCGCGCTGACCACCGCCGGCGCCGGGCCGGCCCGCGCCGCGGACGCACCCACGATCCCGGCCACGGTCCACCGCACCGTCGTCGACGAGCCCGGCGCGGGCGACCAGGAGATCACCCTCGAGTTCGACGGCCGGCCCGTCACCGTACGGGAACCGGACCTTGACGACCTCGAGTCGGGCACCCGCGTCAAGGTCGCGGTCCGGGGTGCCTCGACCGGCGCCGAGGCCGTGGCGAAGCTGACCAGGCACCCGGGCGCGATCACCGCGGTCCAGGTCGTCGGGAAGCCCGGCCCCTCCGCCGGCACACAGGGCGCCGTCGTGCACGACGTCACCGTCGTGCCGGTCACCTGGGCGGGCGCCACCGCGTTCCAGCGCACCACGGACAGCCTCGCCGCGATGATCCGCAAGGCCCTCGACGAGTGGGGTCCGCTGAGCCGCGGGACCGTCACACCGGGAACCGTCACCATGCTCGACCCGGTAGTCATCCCCGATCCGGGCAAGGCCTGCAACATCGCGGCCTACGCCAACCCGGCGATGACGGCGCTCGGCCGCGGCCCGACCGCCCTCACCGACCACTGGGTGTTCGTGCCGAGCCAGAGCAAGGGATGCAGCTGGTCCGGCACGTCGTACCTGCCCGGCAACAAGATCGTGCTGGCCAGCGACCTGCCCTACGGCGAGGCACCCGACTTCGGCGGCGCCTGGTGGACGGTCGGGCACGAGCTGGGACACAACCTCGGAATCGCGCACGCCGGCAACCAGGTCTGCACGCCCGCCTGCACCACCTCCGAGTACGGCAACAACCTGGAGATCATGAGCTCGGGCGACCGAGCCGCCGCGCCGGAGAACGCGTACCACTCGACGCTGCTCGGTGCGTTCACCGCCGTCGACACGCCGCTGGTCACCGGCCCCGGCACGTACCAGCTGACCTCCATCAACGAGGACAGCGGCGTACGCGGCCTGCGCTTCGACCGGTCGACCGGCACCGACATCTACCTGGAATACCGCCCCGACACGCCCAGCGGGTGGACCCGCCCCGGCTGGCTCGGCGGGCTCCTGGCCAACCGGCCGAGCGCCACGGACCCGCGCTACTCCGTGCTGCTCGACCTGACCCCGGGCCAGACCATGTACGGCGCCTCGACCCAGCCGGCCCTGATGACCGGCAACACCTGGCAGGTGCCCGACACCGGGCTCAGCATGCGACTGGCCTCCGCCGACGGCCCGACCGCCACGGTGGTGGTCACCGCGACCGCGACCGACACGATCGCGCCCGCCTCACCCGCAGACGTGACCGCGCCGGTGTCGGGCACCGGCTGGATGACCTCCAGCCCGACCTTCCCGGTGTCGTGGACGCCGGCCCCGAGCGCCGCGGCGGACGAGGTCGTCGGCTACCGGGTCACGGTACGCAGCGCCTCCGGGCCGCAGTGGGTGGCCAGCACCCCCGCCGACCAGATGTCGGTGACGATGACCCTGCCGACCGCAGAGGGCTGGTGGTCGCTCGAGCCGATGACCATCAACGTGCAGGCCCTGGACGCGGCGGGCAACGCCGGCGAGGCGGCCACGCTCGAAACCGGCTTCGACAACGTCCAGCCCTACCGGGCGACGATCCTGCAGCCCACCTCCCTGAGCACCGTCACGAGCCCCACCTGGGAGATGGCGTGGAGCACGCCGTACGAGGCGGGCTCGGGGCTGAGCCGCTACGAGCTGCTGATCGACGACGCCGTGGTCAAGACCGTTCCCGCCGGGGTGAACACGGCGACGATGCCGACCCCGAAGAACAGTCCCTTCAAGGTCGCGGTCCGGACCATCGACGTCGCCGGCAACGAGTCCACCATCTCCTGGAGATGGCTCTACCGGTAGTCGGCGGGACGCGTTACCCGATACAGCACGCAATCTCGGCCGCCGCCGTCCAGGCGGCGACCGTCCGGGACCGCACCGATCTTCTCCGCGGCGCGCCGCGAGCGGACGTTCTCCGGCGCGATCAGGAAGACTACCGAGCCGACCTGTCGAAACGCGTGGCGCAGCATGAGGTGCTTCAGCTCGCCGTTGAAGGCCCCACCCCAGTACTTCCGCGCCAGGAACGTCCAGCCGATCTCGATCTCGCCGGCCGCCGGGTCGTACCCGTGAAACCGGGACGTGCCGACGACCTCGCCGGTCGCCACGTCCTCGACGGTCAGCGCGCCGCCGGAACCGAGGGCCTCGTCGAAGAAGCGCCGGAACGCCTGCGGTGTGTGGCGCCGCCGGTCGGGGTGCTGCGCCCAGATGAGCGGGTCGGAAGCGGCCGACCGCAGGCCGGGCAGGTCGCCGGCGGTCAGGGGCCGGAGCCGGACGAGGGCACCGGTAAGCCAGGCCTGACGGTCAAAGGACACAACCGTCAGCGTACGTAGCGCCACAGTGGCCGGTTTTGATGGACTGCTCGCATGAGTGGAGAGGTACTCCCCCGCGGCCTGACGCTGCAGATCCCGGTGGGTGACATCGAGGCGGGCAGGCGGTTCTACACGGCGTTGTTCGGCAGAGGCCCGGACTTCGCGCCGCACCACGATTTCCTGGAGTGGCGGGTGCTGGCCGGCGTGGAGCTGTGGTGGCAGGTCGTCGGAATGACCGAGGCCTTCCAACCGCTTGCCACCCGGGTCCGGCTCCTCGTCGATGACGTTCGGGTAGCCGCGCGGCATGTCGAGACGGCGCTCGGTGTGCCCGCCTCGGCGGTCACCACGCTGCCGTCGGTCGTCAAATTCATCAACTTCGAGGACCCCTGGGCAACCGGCTCGGCTACTACCAGGACATCGTCCCGAGCGACGAGCAGCCCGAGCCGGGCGGCAGCGTCCACGACGAGCGGCTGTACGAGACCGACAGCGAAGACGACCTGGCCCACCGGCCCGCTCGCCGTGGTGGCATTCCGCCGTCGTGATCCCGGCGATGCCGCACACGGCCAGCCGATTCCAACCGCAAGCCTCCAGACAGGACGGGCGGAGTCTCTTTGATGGAAAGCGGCTCGGTCAGGCCGGCTCGAGTCCGATGAGCCGGGCGAGGACGGCCATGTTCCCCGGAACCGAATGACCACCGATACCCGACTCGTTGGCTCGTCAATGGGTGGCAACCGGAGAAGAACGCGGCGTGGCGAACTCCGCTACACCAGCGACAATCGCTGACTTGGCGCGCGAGGAATCCGCTCAAACCGATCCGTCTGCCAACTGGTAGGCACGCCCATCCGCCGCCAGCAGTTGCGCGGCCTCGCCTTGCCGTTAGCTTTGATGGCACGGAGCAGCAGCCTGGAATACGCGGCCAGAAGTCAAGTCATGATTCTGGGATGGTGCCCCCGGCAGGAATCGAACCTGCGACACACGGTTTAGGAAACCGATGCTCTATCCCCTGAGCTACGAGGGCCTACGGCCCATATCGTACCTACCTGGGGATACCCACGAGTGCCCGGGCGTCCCATGGGGTGCCAAGGGGTTGCCGTCGGGTGTTGCGACGGCGGTTCCGCCCCTGGTCGGAGGACATGCGGAGCGTTTTTCGTGCATACGCGGCCGGGCTGCCCGGCGGTGACCACGGGTGTCCAGGGCTGATCTCGGGTGCTATCCGGTCACCGAGCACATCTGGAGCGCTTGCGATGCCTCCTGACCAGCCGAAATGCCTTTCGGTGGTCGACTTGACCTTCGCTAGGGGTCACGCAACTGTTCGTGCACCGGTACCGCGGGGTGCGCCTCCTGCGGCAGGGTCGCTGGGGCGTCCCGGCGCGTGGCTTATCGCCGCGGCGGTAGCGGTTCCAGCTGTTGATCCGTATCGACGCCGAGGTGCTGTCTCAGATACTCGCCCGGTTGCTGCGGGCCCGGCAGCACCGGTCATGGTGACCGGACGCCGGTGGCGCCTCGTCATCGCCGTTGACGGCAGGTCGAACGCGGAGCCAGGCCCGCTGACGGCCGGCAGGTCCACCTGTTGTCGGCGTACGACACCAGCACCGGCATCGTGCTCGCCCAGGTACGGGTCGCGGCGAAGTCCAACGAATCCCCGCGTTCACCCACCGCTGCGCCTGGTCGCCGCCGAACTGGGATCGCTAAAGGCGTCCTGATCTTCGCGGACGCCCTCCAAGCCCAGAACGGGCACGCCGAACTACTCGCCGCCACCGGCGGGCATCTGATGGTCGCGGTCAAGGGCAACCAGCCGACCCTTCTCGCCTAGCTCAAAGCCCTGCCATAGGCGCAGATCCCGATCGGGGACCAGACCCGCGAGACCGGCCACGGCCATAAAGAGACCCGCACCGCCAAAGCCGTCACCGTCGCCGCCCCCGGCGGGCTGAGTTTCCCCCGCCCGCCGCAAGCGGTGCGGATCACCCGGACCCGCACGATCAAGGGAAGACCACCCGGGAGATGGTGGTCATGCTGGGTCTTTCGGGAATGACGGTGATCTTATGCTTTGATCACCGTTTCCGGTTGAACCTGTTGACTAGTTCGCGGAGCTTACGCTGGTTCTGCGGTTTGGCCATTTCCTGCCGTCCCCGCGTGACCAGACGCTGTCCTCGAGGGCTCGCCAGGAACGCCTTAATCTGCTGCACCATCGATGTCATTTCTGCCTCGCTTCTGTCGTTGTGTGTCCTTGGTGCGGTGCCCCACCGAGTGGGCTGCCTGAGGCAATTGGCCGCTGGCCCGGCATCGGTGCGGCGTCGGCTGGCGCCTGAGTACCCGGGATGTCTGGTATGTAACCCGTGATCAGGGTGCGCGGTACCTGGAAGTCAACGACTGCCGTGGCGGATTCTCGACGTCGCGGCCTACGCCATCCGATACCAGCGCCTGCTGCGCTTCCGGATAGAACCGTTCCTCACCCGGCTCGCCGACCGGCGGCTCGACTTGGACAAGGCGAGCGCGGAGTTCGCGAGCATCCTTCAAGATCCGTCATATCGAACGGCAGCCTAGAAGCGCCACGCGCCGGGCCTCCCGGCCAGCGGGAGGTCCGGCAACGCTGCCACAGCAAGAGGCACGGCTAGCGGGCCCTTCGCCACGGTGCCGGCCGCCTGGCGGCTGGGTGCTCGAACAGTCGCTCCACTGTCCGAGACGGTCAAGCCGTCGGCGACACGCAGGATGTAGAAGTACTGGTCAGCACCGTCCGGACGGGATGGCCGAGCACCATCGAAGCACCAACTTCCTACTCCAACGCAGTAGTTCGGCGAAGGTGGGCGACGACGTGGTCGGCGGCGATCGCTGCTCCCCGCTCGGCGGCGATCTCACCGGCGTACGAACGGAACGAGCGGTTGGGACCCGTCAGCGCCGACATGAGCTTGGCCAGCCGGTCGACGGTCAGGTCACGGCGGCGCAGCGGTGGCGGACCGGCACCCAGCTCCGCCACCCGGCGGCCGAAGTAGGGCTGGTCGGCGCCGGTCGCCACGACGCCGGTGGGCCGGCCGGCAAGCAGGCTCTCGGCCGTGGTGCCGGCGCCGCCGTGATGGATGACCGCCGCCGAGCGCGGGAACAGCCACCTGAATGGCGCCGCGCGCACCACCAGTGCGCCCGCCGGGTCAAGCCCTGGCTCGGCCGTCGCGGAGGCAGAAGCCTCCGGGGCGACGACGACGACCCGCTGTCCGGCACGCCGGGCGGCGGCCGTGACCAGGTCGACGTCGGTGTCGCCGACACTGCCGAAGCCGACGCACATCGGCGCTGGACCGGCGGCGACGAAGTCGCGCAGCCGCGGGTCGGGCTCGCCGGCCGGCCCGGTCTCCACCCAGAACCCGGTCGACAGCGCCGTTTCAGGCCAGTCCGGCGCCGGCGGTACGACCAGCGGACTCATCGCCGCCAGGGCCGGGGTGCGCCGGACGAGGTCGACGAAGCCGCGCGCCGAGGTGTGGCGCAGGCCGAGCCGGTCGCGCAGGTGCCGCCCGGTGGTGGTGGCCATGCCGGCGGTGACGGTCAGCGCAAGGGAGCCGGCCCAGGTGTTGAGGCGGGTGGTGGACCGCGGACGGACGGCGGCCAGGGTGCTCGGCCCGTGAGCCGTGGGCAGCAGCGGCGCGAACAGCGCGTTCAGCACTCGGCAGCCGCGTGCCTCGGCGAGGGCGGCCGCGTCATCGAACGACAGCAGGCCGGCCACGATCAGGTCGCCCGGCTCGACGGCGGCGAGCGTGGTGTCGGCGACCGCGGGTGCGATCCCGGCCAGCCACCGCGACACGCCCCGGATATAGGCCAGCATGCTGCGCGATACGGCCGTGGTGCCGCCGGGGACGGCGGCGACGGACTCGGCCATCGAGACCGCGACGGTCGCCGGGCGCAGGCCCGCCGCGGACACCAGGGCGGCGTAGTCGGCGAGGGTGACCACGGTGACCGGTACCCCGCGGCCGGACAATTCTCGGCCGAGGGCGACCATCGGTGTGACGTCGCCGCGCGACCCGACCGCAAGCAGCACGACCTTCACGGCTTCCTCCGTTCGAACGGGCGCAGCTGGGCCACGATCACATCTCGCATCGCGCTGGGATACGACGACGGGTCGCCTTCTCCGGCGGCGAGGCCAAGGATCAGGCTGATGAAGACTCCGTAGACGATCGATCCGGCGAGAGCTGCCGCGGGCGCGCCGGCCGGATCGCCTGAATGCTGCACGCACCGCTCGGCGATGCGAGCCACGATCACGTCGAGGCGGCCCGGAGGACGGGCGTCAGGCCCGGCCCGCAGATAGGCGACCAGGTAGTCGTTGGTGAGTTGCCGGTTGGCCGCGACCCAGGCCAGGGCCTCGTCGAACAGCGCGCCCACCTCGGCCGTCAATGAACGCCGCGCGGTGACCGGCTGCCGCACCAATTGTTCGAGGCCGCCGCCGATCGCCTCGAACGCCGTGTCGGACATCGTGGCCAGGAACAGCGCCGACTTGCCACCGACCGCCGCCACGGTGCCAACCGAGACCCCGGCCGCAGCGGCGATTTCGCGTACCGAGGTCGCCTCGAACCCCCGACTGCGAAACAGCTCCCAGGCTGCCACTCTGACCCGTTCGACCCGCTCACGCTGCCCCGCCTGGCGTACCCCGGTCATACCGCCACCTTCACTGAACACGTTCACCGAACATGTTCAGTGTAACAAGGACGGAGCGACGAACGACCATCAGGCCGTTCAGGCCGCGCGGCCAGACCGGGATCCGCCGGTCCGGGTGACCGTGCCGCGCTGACGGCGAAGGTGGACCGCCGCCGGAAGCATGGGTCGGTGGCAACTACTTCGGGGTCTGCGAGACATCCGGCGGTCCGGCGCTCGACCTGTCCAACGACGGCACCGATGTGCCGTTCGACGTGCCTACCCTCGCCGGCTGCCACCTGGCCCCCACCACGCGAGAGCAACACCTGATCCTGATGTTCGCCACCTGTCACCGCGGCGACCTGGCCCGCACCCAGGCCGAGTTCACCGCCAATCTGCCCGCCGCGATCACCGCAGCGCGGCTGGCCGCCTCCGGACATGCCAGCGCGGATCTGGCCGCCCGGGTCGGCAAGACGGCCGGCGCCGACACCGCCATCCAGGCAGTCTCCGATCTCGCTGCACTGATCAGCGCCGCCGGCTTCCAGATCCACCATCCGGTCGCCCATGCACGCCGGGACCTGACCGGGCTGCTCTACGCAGACGGCATCCATGACAGCTTGTATCTGTCTGGCGGGCTCACCCTGCTCACCGCTGCGGCCGGCCCGGCCCGGCCGCCGCAGCCGATGCCCGTGGCCGCCGGATGACTTCGGGGCAGGGAGGGCACGGAAGCCGGGTGCTTTCAACAGATGAAGAAGCCGTTCTCCAGGTAGACCGCGCTGCCGTCGGCGCGGAACTGGAGTGCGGCGGCCACGCGGCGGGCCAGCAGCTCCGACAGTCGTTCGGATGCCTCGACCTCCGCGCACCACGCCCAACCGCGCAACTCCTCGGCGGGAAGCCGGATCTGCGCCGCCTGCTCTTCGGTCAGAACACCCCCATCGAAAACGAGCATCAAGCCCTCGGTGCGGTCCGAGCGCGGCGGCACCCAGTCGGTGACCAGCAGACGGCCGACCTGTATTGGCAGCCCGAGCTCCTCCTTCAGCTCCCGGGCCGCGGCCGCATGCGGCGACTCGTCAGTCTCGATCGCCCCGCCCGGGATCTCCCAGTACGCCTTGTAGGTGGGCTCCACGAGCAGGACACGGCCATCCGCGTTGGTGAGGAGCGCCCCGGCACCCATCCGCTTTCGCGGCAGGGTGGCCGTGTAGTCAGGGGTCTCAGCGGTCATCGCGTCACGCTAACGACGCATGCCAGCAGGTCGCCAGCGCGGCGGACACCACGATCGGCGGTCACTCCGACGGGCAGTGTTGCGACCTCTCTTGAGCAGGTAAAACGCCTTCGACCGTCGACTTGACCTTCGCGAGGGGTCACGCGATCGTTCGTGCACCGGTACCGCGGGGTGCGCCTCCTGCGGCAGCGACGTCGGGTCGTCTCACGCACGAGGCGTCCCGGCGCGTGGCTGAGAGTCCTCGATGGCGACGTTTCGATCAAGGACAGCGAGCAGACCTCCTCCACGCCGCGGCCGCTGGCGTGCGCCGGTCTCATCCGAGCTGGTTGGTTGCCGCGCGGACCTCCTGGGCCGGCTCGCGCCGCACTGCCATCACCGCCTCGTCTGTCGCGTTGCGGCTCCGAATCGCGGCGTGGACAGTCGCCCAGATCGACGATGTCGACCTCTACTTCATGCGGCGCCCTCGACCGTTCCGGATCCGCCAGCCTGCGAGAATCGCCCGGTGACTCGGCCAGGTGTCTCGGCCAAGCGCTTCAGGCGACGGTTGCTGTCGAGGACCTGTTTGGCGACTCGAGCACCGATCTGCTCCTTGCGCGAGCCAGCGTAGGTGGCAAGGGTCGTGATCATGTCGGGCCATCCGTTGACCACGAAACTGGTGAGTGCTCCGACGCCAGCCGCAAGAAGTAGATCGATGGCGTCGTCAACAAGGCGGGAGTGCGCCCGAACTCCAGCGCTTCGGGCGGCGTCGACGGCAGTGTCGAGGGCCCGGCTCTCGCTGGTTCGATGAGGAAGATCGATCATTTCCGCCAAAACCGCGGTTCGAACGAGGCGGACGTTGTCCGACCAGAGTCGAATCCGCCGGTCGGCGTCTCGTTCCGCGAATCCACTGGCCCAGAGCAGTTGAGCCATGAAACGTTCGCTGTTGGTCAGTTCGTAGGGCACGGGCGGGAGGTCCGCCTCGGAGAGTTCCGGAAGCATGGGCCCGCGGACCGGATGGTGCATGACCTGGATGCCGGCGCTGCGGGCGACGAGATCGTGGTATCGCCCGCGAAGCAGGATGGACAGCACATGGGCCCTGCTGACCAGCACGTACAGGTCGCTGTCCGTGCCCAGCTTGGCCGCCTCGGAGGAATGTTCCCAGGCCCGGACCAACTCCTGGTCGCTGACTTCAAGAACCGCGGACAACGGCGCACGCAAACTGAGGTCGAACAAGCCGCCGACCCGCAACGTTGTCGCCTCGCGGTTGGCGCCCAAGGCGGTGGCCAGCCACTGGTCGAACCCGCACCGCATCCCGTACAGCGCCTCGGGGTCCGACATGCAGGTGTCGACGATCCCGCGGAGCTGAGTCGTATTGTCCTGCGCCCAATGGCTGACTTCGGCCGCCGTACGGTCAACCGCGTCGGTCGGCAGCTGCGTGCTGTCGACGAGGTCGGTGACCGCCACCCGCAGGATGTCGTGAGGGCCCTCCGTGGCCAGACGCCTACTACCCGGGCTCGGGAGGACCCGAAACTGTCGCCCGTGGACGATGCCGCAGGTGGCTTGGATGCTCGACACCGCTGACCAGCGGTAGGCATCGCGCATTGGGCCGGCGTAGCTGTTCGCCACCTCGGTGAGACTCGCCCAATCGATGAAGCCCTGCGCCATCCGATCCTCCGTCTGGCTGTGCCCGTCTTCCGCCGCTGACGAGCTTGCGGTAGATCGCGATCTTCATCCTCTGCTTTCCACTTTATCCCCACCTGGCACTGCCGGGTGAAACCATAAGGACGGTGGCACTCGACCCGGCGAACATGGGAGACATTGACATGCCTATGCCCCGCAGCGTCCAAGAATGTTCCGTCCAGGCAGTACACGAGGTTGAGCAGGTCATCCGCGAGATGGCATGGCAGCCATGGGAGGAACTGCCGGCGCTGCTGCGGCAGGCGCGCGCCGTCTTCGCCGTCGGCAACGGGCGCAGCGGGTTCGTGATTCGAATGACTGCCATGCGCCTGATGCACGTCGGCCTGGCCGCGCATGTCGTGGGCGAAACGACGACGCCGGCCATCGCCGCCGACGATGTCTTGATCGCGGTTTCTGGATCAGGATCGACCAACGGCATCGTGTACGCCGCCCGTCAGGCCGCCAACAGCGGGGCCACAGTCATTGCGGTCACGGCAAACGCCGGGGCGGAACTGGCCAAGCTCGCCAAGGTCGTCCTGCTCATCCCGGCGCCGGAGAAGACGGATCATGGCGAGGCCCGCGGCTCTCAGCAGTACGCCGGCTCACTGTTCGAGCAGGTGGCGCTATTCGCCTTCGAAGGGGTCTTCAACGCGCTCTGGCAAGCGAGTGGAACCGACGCCGACGAGATGTACCAGCGCCACGCGAACCTCGGCTGACCATCCACTCGAGCCGAGATCCGGCCGCCTGCTACGCCAATCGCACCATGACCGACGATGCCGTGGCGAAATTTTCCACCGCGTCGTCCAGGCCATGCACTGCGTTCTGGAGAAAGTCGGCGTCGCGGGCAACGACCGCCAGCAGCACCTGCTGCCGCGCCTGTTCCAGCTCCGACAGTGTGGCTTTCACATCGGTGGAGGAGGCTCCTGCCCTGATCCCGCGGACAGCGGCGCGGTACCGCGAATTGTCCCCGACCAATCGGGCCAGCGAGGAAGCCCCAGCCGCCGAAGGCGCGACAACACCGGCCCGCAGTTCCTCGGACGAGCGGATCACATCAACGGCCATTTGCTTGGTGCGCAGTTGGGCTGCTGCCTCCCGCCGCTCGGTCCTGCGCCGAAGGATCATCGCAGCTACTGCGGCCACAGCGACTCCGGCAACGACGAAGATCAGACCAGCTTGTTCGGGCACTCCGAACCGCCCTCCATGATCATCCCCGTCTTAGGCTCCAACTCGACTGTAACCGGCCAGTTGTCAACTTTCCCCGACAAGGTCATCCGAAACGGCCTTAGACACGTCGGTCGCCGACTCCGGGCGCCAAGCACCCGCACCGGCCATTCCGCCCACTTGGCCCTGTCTAGTGACAACTAGTCTAGTGCCGAGTCGGCCTGAGCCCAAACGCTGGCCACGACTGCACGCGACGCACTGGCGAAGGATCGGCCGCGCGTTGCGGTCCAGCACGACGGCATGCCCTTCGCGGCGGGCTCGCGACCGTTCGTTCGCCGGGACCGCGGTATGCACGTCCTGCGGAAACTCAGCCTCAGGCGGCTTCTGGCCCGCCCGCATGCCGATCCGTTCTTCGGTCTGAAGGAGACCACAGACGAGTTCCGGGTCAGGCTGGAGAGGTTGGCGCCGAGGATCGGGGCTGCGCTGAGTATTTCTACGACCTCGGAGATCACTGGGAGCACCGCATGATGGTCGAGCGGATCATCGTGACCGATGAGCCGGAGATCTCGCCGGTCTGTGTCGGTGGGCAAGGCGACGCACCTGAGGAAGACTGGTTCCCCGGCTGTGGCAGACACGGAATGCCCTTCGATCTCGCCTCGATCAATGAGAAAGTTGTCAGGAGCCCACCGCGGTGAACGCCGGATCTCACCAAGTTCGAGCCCAGTCTGGCGGAGGTACGACCGGCAGATCCGGCTCGCCGGTTATCGGTTCGAGGGCGTACAGAATGGCTAGTTCGTCGCTGTCGGGGTCGGTCTGAACGCGTCCGTAGCTGCCGTCTTCGGCGACGAGCAACCAGTAGTCCGGGGCTGGGCTGCCGTCGTCCAGCAGCGCCCGGGTGCGGCCGACCCGGCAGATGGCCTGGGCGAGCTCGAGTTCGCTCGCTTTGGTCAGTTCTCGGAGCTTCTCGCCGGCGCTGAATTCATGTCCGAACTGCCCATCTGCAGGAGTGATCAGGGCTACCGGGTCGGGACCCGGGTGGTCGTTGAGCTCCTCGCGAGGTCCGGCGTACACCAGATCCACCGGGACGTTGTAAATGGTGTGCAGCGCCTGCCGCAGCGCTTCTGCTGGTGCTCTGCGGTCGAAATAGATTCCGTAGGTCATGCCTCGCCCTTGTAGCTCTTGTGGTACTTGAAGACCTCGAGTGCCGCTGGCCAGTGAGCGTCGCTGACGCTCGGGTCCCGGCGCAACGCATCGTGGGCCGCATCGAGGTCGCCGTCGGAGCCGATCAACTGCTTGAGGACCTTGTATTCGGACCGCGACAGATTCACGAGGCCAGGGCCCGAGACCGGAAAGACCGTTCCAGTCGATTCCACAGCGTACGTACGGCCGTTGATCTCATAACGGCTGGTCTCCTCGTCCCACTTGCCTCGACCGGCGGAGATGCCCTCGAGGTCCCCAGCCACATCCGTGCCGGGGAGCACGACGGTGTTCCTGTCCTTGGCAGGGCTCTTCGGCCGAATGTTGTTGAGATTGTGCCGGTTGTTGGGCGGCTTCAACGGGATCTTCGCCGCTGGCCCCTTGACCGGTCCCGCCTCCCCGGCCGGGGAGCCGCTCGACGCGCCTGCGCCGCCTGCCCGACCCCGTCGGGCAACCTCGGCGACTCGGCGCTGGGCCCCAGCGACGCTGTCATCGTCGCCAAGACCCCCGGCGGGCGGCCGGCTCCGGGGAGGACCGCCCCCACCGCCATCGCCACCTGCCGTTGAGCGTTCCCGTTCCGCTGAGGAGCCGTCGTGGTGTGGGGTGTGAGATCTGGCCATGCCTTCCACCCGTCAGATGCCTGGGAGTGACGATCGTATCGACGAAAGTCAAAGCGCCATGGCCTCGCCGAATACTCGACGGTGGCACCCACGGCATTGCCGCGGCAGTTGGGCAGTTTCGGCAGTGCCGTGCCACTCTCGGCGGTGCCGCCGACATCCCGGCGGTTCGGCATCCCGCGCGGCGGTTCGGCGCTTCGGCAGAGCACCCGGCACGTTTCGGCAGTGCCGAGTGCTCTGGACGACGTCGTTGCGGTGCGGTGGCGGCCGCATGCGTTGTTCGGACAGTCAGGAGCGCCGGCCGCGGGTACCCGCGTACCCAGCGCGTGCCGGCGATGCCGCCATGGCGGGGCCGCCAGTCTTGGGCGCCCGTGAGTTCACCGCTCGGGTGGATGCCATGCGCCTGCACAGCCGGCGCTGCTGACATCAATCCCCGGTTTCTGCGGCTACCGCCCAGCCCAGTACCGGTAGGCGTCGATCCACTCCGCGCCTTTCGGTGGCGAGGTGGGCAGCGGCAGATCAAGTAGGTCGATCCGCTGCCGGTTGCGGCCTCGGGCGCAGACCGCGACGATGCCGTCGTCGGTCAGGTCGATCTTCGTCACGGCCACCTCGACGCCGAGCACGGTGGTGGTGAACGGCAGAATCGAATGATCTTCAATCGCCGTGAACAGGCTGATGCGCTGTTCGTCGTCGTTGTACGCGTCGACTGTGGCCTCTTCGATCATCGCCTCAAGCGCCGCGTTCCGCTTCGATGCCATCGGCGGAGGGTATCGGATTCGTCCCGCCGAACGGACGTCCAGCGAATCCGCTGCAGCGGCACCACGTCGGCGCCGGTGGAGGACGTCTGGGGCGGTGGGCGTCGCCTCGCAGGGCCGGGCACATGGCGGTGGCTCGGTAGCCTTGCGGGAGATATCGATGGGAGTAGAGCAGTGAACGACATCGATGCCGCTGGGGAATGGCTGGACGCCTGGGCAGTGCAGGTGAACGCGCAAGCTGCCCGCAGCGTTGAGCTGTCGCGGCGGGTAGCGGAGCTGACCGGTAGCGCGGAGGGCCGTGACGGCGCGATCGGGGTGACGGTCGGGTCGGCCGGTCAGGTGGAGCACCTGGAGCTCGACGATCACGTGCACGAGTTGTCCGGTCCTCGGCTGGCCGAGGAGATCCTGGCGGTCATCCGGCATGCCCAGGCGGACCTGTCCGGCCGGGTGGCTGAGGAGGTGCAGGACACGGTTGGCGCGGACACCGAGACGGGACGCGCCGTGATCCATTCGTTCGACACCCGGTTCCCCGCGGTCGAAGGGCGGGAAGAGCCGTGAGCGCGGATGTGGAGTTTCCGGCTGACGCCGTGCTGCAGCACGCCGGCGCGGTCAGCGGAGTGTCCGAAGAGATGGCGCAGGCTCGCGCGGCGGTGGGTCAGGTCGCCATGGACAGCCAGGCGTACGGACAGCTCTGCCAGTTCTTGCCATCCCTCCTGAGCCCGCTGTTCGGCGACGCCACGGGGGTCATGAACGATGCCGTGGAGGCGCTCGGGGAGACCGCACTGAAGCTACGCGCAACCGCGTCGACCATGACCGCCACGGACGACCGCAGCGCCGGAAACCTGAGGGCGGCGGAAACCCCGACCATCGATCTGCCGCTGTGACCGACAACCCGCTGGTCGCCGACGTACACAGCTCGACCACCTGGTATACCGGGCTCGGCCTGGTCGAGGACGCCGCCCAGATCAGCAACGGCATCCAAGACGGCAGCTGGGTCGACGGCACGCTGGGCGGTGTCGGCGGCAGCCTGGACATGCTGGGCATGGTCATCGATCCACTCGGCTCGCTGGCGGCGTGGGGCGTCGCCTGGCTGATGGAGCACGTCCGGCCCTTGAAGGAAGCCCTGGACTGGCTGGCCGGCAATCCCGACGAGATCGCCGCACACGCGGCCACCTGGCGCAACGCCGCCGCGGCCACGACCACCAGCCAGCAGCACTACGCCGACCTGGTCCGAGCTCAGACCGGCGGCTGGTCCGGCGCCTCCGGTGACGCCTACCGTGGCTACGCGGCCCAGCAGGCCGACGCCCTCGGTGGCATCGCCAAGGCGTCCGAGGGGATCTCGTACGCCGTCGAAGGCGCCGGTCTGATCGTCGGTCTGGTCCGCGGCATCGTCCGTGACCTGATCGCGCAGTTCGTGGGCACCCTCGCCGCCCGCCTACCCCAATGGCTCGCGGAGGCCGGCCTGACGCTGGGCCTGGCCACCCCGGTCGTCGTCGGCCAGGTGGCCGCCCTGGTCGCCAAATGGGTCAACCGTATTCAGGGCTTCATCCGGGCACTGCTCGACAGCCTGCGGCGGCTGAGCGGCAAGCTCACCGAGCTGACCGGCGTGCTGGACGGCCTCAAGAACGCACTCCGCAGGCTCAGCCGCTCCGACCCGACGGGGACCGCTCCCGACGCGCCGCTCCCCGTACGCCAGACCGGTGGGGAGCTCCGGCGACCGCGCGGCGACATCGACTTCGAAGAGGACTGGGCAAACCAGGCCTACGATGCGTTCCGGGCGAGCGACGATGAGCTCCCTGCCGTCGCCGCCACCGCCGGGGAGTACGGCTTCAGCCCCGAGGACATCACGACGATCAAGAATCACGTGTTCCGCGACGAACACGAGCTCGATTTGTACGGCGACAACATCGTCGGACGTTTCGACGCCAACCCACGCATGGCCGAGGCCTGGCAGCGACTCGCCGACGGCAACCCGCACCCTGCGGACATCGACCTGTTGCGGCACGAGCGATTCGAGGCTCAGTCCATGGCCAGCACCGGCGACCCCAGCTACGGGCGTGCGCACACCGCCACGAACGAGGCGGGCTACACGTGGGATCCTGAAGCCGCGGCTCGGGATGGGGTCGGCTACCAGCGAAGGGATTGACAGTGCTCGGCGACGTTGGGCGGTGCCCGCGATGACTGCCTCGATCGGGATCTGGGCCCAGGGTGACCCGGCCGGCGAGTCGGTGCTCTACCGGTGGGAGGCCGATCAGGAGAGCGGCTTCGTGACGTTCGAGGTCTCCACCCGCAGGTTCCGGCCGGCGGACGGTAGCGGCTCGCCGATCGGGGATCTGCTGTTTGATCCTGCGGCGGGCGAGCCGTCGGGCACCGCTGAGGGCGTGAATCGCAGGCTGTTCAACCAGGTGGTCGTCGCGATCATGCGGGCTTACCGGCGGGCAGGCGCGGCGCCCGCGACCGCCCACGCCTACTACTACTGATCGGGCTCCGATCGGCCCGGCCGAGTTCACTGCGCAGCGCCACCGTCGCCGGTTCGCCCGGGTGACGCGCGGTGACACTCACGCGGGGGGCCGATGTTGTCCCGTGGGCCACGGGCGCCGCGCAGGAATGCAACTGGGAAGACGCCGTCCGCGGTCGACTTGAGGGCCGCGAGCGTCGAGCGATCGTTGTGCACCTGTAACGCGGCGCGTGCCAGTCGACCGTTGGTGGTAGATCCTATCGACGTCCGGCTGGGGTGATCACTCTGCGTATCTGGCATGAGTGGGTGGGAAGGCTCGCCATAGCGGCGAAGGTGGCGGCAGCATCGTCGACAACGTCGAGGACTGCGGTGGCCCATCGTCGTCGATCCGGCCACGGTGCCGTCTGCCGCTCGTTGCGAAGCCGAAGGGCTAGTTTTCCACCCGGTACGCCAGGCGTGAGCCGCCAGCCTCACCGCGCTGAGGAAGTCTGCCAGGCTGGGCCGAACGGCCAAGGCAGCACCAGCCGGAGAGACGATTCATGCGGCGCGTACGCGGTGTTGATCGCCGGGCGTCCGGATTCGCGGCGGGTTCTTGTCGGACCCCACTTCTACGGTCCGGGCCATGTCATCGGAAATCTTGGGGCACCTGGCTGCTGCGGCCGACGCCGCCAGCGAAACATTGACCGAGGCTGAGGCCAGCGGCACCGACGTCGGCAAACTGCTGGACGTTTTGGCGGCGGCCAGCACGAGCGCGGTCCGGATTCTGCCGCCCGACCCGTCGGTCAAGGTACTGCGGCGCTACGTAGGCGCGGACGGCCGCGCGATGGTGGAGATGGAGATCGATCTCGATGACGATCTCGTCGAGTACCTCGACACACTGCCGGACCGCAACGCCTTCATCGCGGAGGCTCTGCGCCGGATAGTGAATAAGTCGACGCTCGGCCGTCACGCCTACTACCGAAAGTTAAACGCTGCCGCGCAGGAGTTCGGGCTCCGCGTCGGCTGGGGCACAGACCTCGACTTCTGGATGGATCACCACCCGGAACCACCCGTCCGGCTCACAGCGGAAATCCTCACCGCACATGCCCAGCGGGTGAGCCAGCGACCGCCATGCCACACAGCCGGATCACGGTGACGTCGAGGACCGCGTCCGCCGGCCGGGTGAACTGGCCGCCGTTCGCGGCGCCGATCAGCGGCTCGATCGCTTCCTGCGGCAGCGAGGTCGTGCCGGACACATGGCGACGATGCTGTCGCCGGTGAGGTCGACTTTCTTCACAGTGACCTCGACGCCGAGCACGGTGGTGGCGAACGGCACGACCAGGTGCTCTTCGATCATGGTGAACAGGCCGGTGAGCTGTTCGTCGTCGTTGTACGCGTCGACTGTGGCTTATTCGATCATCGCCTCGAGCGACGCGTTCCGCTTCGGTGCCATCGGCGGAGGATAGCGGCCTGTCGTCGTAGGTTCGAAGCCCGATACGCCAGAATGATCCGGTGGATGCGACGGCTGAGCACGCCGACTTGCGCCGGGAGGTACAGCGCTTACAGGCCGAGAACGCCAGGCTGTCGCGGCTGTTGGAACTGCGTGGTCAGGACACTGCGCCGTCCCCGGAGCAGCTATCCGCCCCGGTCGCCGCGCCGGGCATGGTCACCATGGCTTCGCCGGTGGCGGACAAGCTGGCCTTGTTCGCCGACCGGTTCCGGGCTCGTACCGACGTGTACGCCGTCCGCTGGGAAAACACTCGTACGGGTGCATCCGGATGGTCACCAGCCGTCGCCGGCGGCTGGCGCAAGGGCATGGATCGGCGCAGCGCCGTCCATCTTCCCCGTACGCCGCAAGTCATCGCGGCTCATCTCGTCGGTGACGTGTTCATGGGCCTCTACCCACTGTTACCCAAGAACACATGTCAGTTCGTCGTCGCCGACTTCGACGGTGCGACGGCGATGCTCGACGCGCTCGCCTACGTCAAGGCGTCGAGGGCCAGTGCTGTGCCGGCCGCGTTGGAGATATCCCAGTCGGGCCGGGGGGCCCATGTGTGGATCTTCTTCACTGAGACGCTTCCTGCGGCGACGGCGCGAGCCGTCGGTACCGCGTTGTTGCACGAGGCGATGGTGCTGCGCGGGTCGATGGACCTGCGTTCGTATGACCGGCTGTTTCCCAATCAGGACGTCGTGCCCGACGGCGGGTTCGGCAACCTCATCGCCGCGCCGCTGTACGGTCGCCGTCGTAAGCAAGGCCTCACCACGTTCCTCGATCTCGGCACGCTCGAACCGTACGAGGACCAGTGGGCGTTCCTTTCCACGCTGGATCGGCTCAGCCCCGGCGCTGCGGAACGCCTTGTCCGTAATGCGAAACGCTCCACCACCGGAACCGACGTCGCCACGATCAGCAGGTCCGCCGCAACGCGGGTCCATCCTGCGCTGCCTGCGGTGGTCCACGCGGAACTCGGTGCCGGGTTGAACCTTGACACCGGCCAACTCACCCCGGCCGCGCTCGCGACGTTCAAGCACGCGGCCGCCATGGCCAATCCGAAGTTCTATGAACTGCAACGCCTGCGGAAAATCGACCTGGGACACCCCGCGATTCATCCGCGGTTACGACCTCACCGTCGACGACCACCTGGTCCTGCCCCGCGGGCTGCGACACACCATCAACTCCATCATCGAACAGGCGGGTTCGCGGCTCTCCGTCACCGACGCGCGTAACCCCGGCCAGGAGATCGACGTCGCGTTCACCGGCGAACTCACCGCCAAGCAGGGACCGCGGTCGGCGCCCTCCTCGCCCACGACGACGGGCTGCTCATCGCCCCGCCCGGATCCGGCAAGACCGTCATGGGCTGCGCCGTGATCGCCGAGCGTGGTACCTCGACCCTGATCCTCGTCGACCGCAAAGCTCTCGCAGACCAGTGGTGGCGCATGCGCGTCGAGCAGTTCCTCGGCATCAAACCCGGCCAACTCGGCGGCGGCCGGCGCAAGCTCACCGGCACCGTGGACATCGCGCTGCTGCCGTCGCTGGCCAGACGCGACGACATCGCCACCCTCACCCACGAGTACGGGCACGTGGTTGTCGACGAGTGCCATCACCTCGGCGCAGCCGCATACGAGCACTCCGTCAAAGCGATCGCCGCGCAGTTCTGGCTCGGCCTCACCGCCACGCCCACCCGGCGTGACGGCCTCGGTCAACTCGTCACCTGGCAACTCGGCCCCGTGCGGCACACCATGACCGACGAGGAACAGGGCACTCTCGCCGCCGCCATGAACGCCGACACCGGACCGCGGCGCGTGCTGTTCCAGCACGACACCGAGTTCAAGGCCGGCGACGTCGACCTGGACGCGCCGGGCGCGCTGGCCGAGGTGCACCGGAGATTGGCACTCGACGAACCACGCAACACTCAGATCGCCGATGACGTTGCCGCGGCCCTGACGCGTGGCCGCAACTGTCTGGTCCTCACCCGACGCGTCGCCCACGTCGAGGCTCTCGCCGCAATGCTCGCCACACGGGGACATCAGCCGCTCGTGCTCCAAGGATCGATGAGCACCACCGATCGCCGGGCGATTGTCGAACGACTGGACACAGCCAAAGCCGATGACGCTCTGCTGGTCATCGGCACCACGCCGTTCATCGGCGAAGGATTCGACGCCCCAGCCCTCGATACCCTCTTCCTCGCCGGGCCGATCTCCTACGACGGCCTGCTCGTCCAATGCGCCGGCCGCGTCCTCCGAGCCGCACCAGGCAAGGACATCGCCGAGGTCCACGACTATCACGACGTTGCCACCCCCGTCCTTGCCTCCTCATTGCAACGCCGCATGCCCGGATACCGAACACTTGGATTCACGGCGGCATGACCAACACAGTCGGAAATGCCGTTGCCGAGCCCACCCACCAACCGGCTGCGCCCGAGCCGCCCGGTAGGTTTCCGGCGTGAGTAGCTCTTCGGCACCTCATGTCGCCCGTACCGCGTACGAGGTTTTCCTCGCCGATCTGCGGCGTGAGCCGTCCGCGGCTGAGTATGAGCAGTGGGCCACCGATCACGCGGGAGATCCCGATGAGCCGCGGGCGTTGGTGGATGCCGGGTGGTCGATTGCCCGCGGCAGCGGCGACCTTGAGCGGGCGCTGGAACTGTTCCGCCGGGCCGCGGGGTTCGGCGGTGAGGTCGGCAGGGACGCTCAGGTCGGCATCGCGGAGCAGCTCTACGCGATGCATCGTGATCAGGAAGCGGACGAGGCCCAGCGTGCCCTCCGGGTGGAACTGGACGACCAGCCCAGCGGCCTGGGAACCGTGCGAGTTTTCGATGACATGACGGAGATGCTGTCCGACGCCGGGCAAGACCACCTGGCCCTCGAATGGTGCCAGGCCGGAGTGGAGCGGGCGGTCGAAACCGGCGACGACCCCGAGGTGGAGGAGCGCCGGCACGCGCTGCTCATCAGCCGCTCCTACCTGCGGGAGAAGCTGGGCGTAGAGCTCGACGAGCAGGATCTCGAAGCGCGCGCGGAGGCCGACTCGTCGTTTGCGGAACTCGCAGCGATGATGCGCGGGAGGCCGGGTCCTTTCCTGCCGGGCAGTGATGTCCACGCAGCCCGTGACGAGGCGGCGTTCGACGGGATCGTCCTGCGGTGGGTTCGAGAGGACTTCCGCGCGGTTCGCTCTCGCTGGCCGGAATCGACGACCGCCTATGGAGACGATTACGAGACGTACGCCGGGCGGATCCAGCGGGAGGCCCGCTCGTATGAACAGTCAGGCGCGACTCGGGTTCGCTTGGTCTCCGGCCGCCTTGCGGACTACGAGGCGTACGCGAGGGCGCAGCAACGCGATCCGGCCGCCCCGTCGACCCGCCGAGACTATGGCGAATGGTGCACCAAGGCGCGGCCGGACCGGGTACGGCTCTGGCCGCCCGAGCGTAACGAGGCGTGCTGGTGCGATTCGGGACGTAAGTACAAGAAATGTTGCGGAGCACCAGCCCGCAACTGACGCTCTTGATGGGTGCTCAGGCTGGTCACGCTTTGACGGGACCGGCCCAGCATTGTCGGGCAGGATTGGTCTCGTGTTGATCGTCCACGCGACCAAGAAGCTACGGCAGCGGCTCGGCTCGGCGACGCCGCATGGCGGTGAACCGTCGACCACCCTGCTCGGCGACTGGTACGCGACCCTGCTGCCGTGGCGGCCTCAGCAACTGATCCTGCTGGTCAATGAGCAGACCCTGCTGCCAGTGGTGATGCCGCTGGCGCCTGGTGCCTCCGCGCCGGCCCGTCTCGGACCGGAGATCGCCGCCGCCCTGGCCACCCACCACGCGCCGGCGACTGTCATCGACGGCGAGTTGAGCCAGATGCGTGACTGCCGGTTCGGCCCTACCGCCAACCGCAGCGTCGTCGGGATCATGAACGAGTTCGCCTACCTCGCCGACGTCTACCGGCACTCCGACCCCAGCAGAAGCCTGGCCGAGCTGGGCCGGAAACTGGCGGAGACACCGTGCAGCCCGCTCTACCGCCGCCATGTCCGGCCGGACCGTGAACTCGAAGCATTCCTGCAACTCATCCAGCGCCCGGACTCCTGAACCGACCGCAGCCTGGAGCAGCCGAGCCCTTACTATCTGGACCTTCGGCTCGATCCTGACCCGCCTTCCGAACCGATGGCAGTTCGGCCAAGTTGCAGCTTCGGCGGTCGACTTGATGTTCGCGAGGGATCACCCCACTGTTCGTGCACCGGTACCGAGGGTGCGCTTCCTGTGGCAGCGTCGCCGGCACCTTGCGCACGAGGTGCCCGGCGCGTGGCTTTCCGCCACCACGTGCTGACCTCGGTGAGGACTGGAGCGTTCGTCGTACTACTGGTACGAATGCTCCCTGACGAGAGATTCACTGCCGATAGCTGCAGCGGACGAGCGTGAGGCCAATCCGTCAGAGACAGCTCCGCACCCCACAGGGCAGGACGCACACGGTCGAGCGGAACAGTCTCTGGATAGATAACTTGTCATTCAATGTTGTAAAGTCTAGGATTCGATCCATGGGAGAGCTTTCAGGGCTCCCGTCGACCTTCACGACGGGGCAGGCGCGGGCCGCGGGTGTGCACCCACGCGATCTGTACGCGGCTCGAGAGGGTGGCGAGCTCGTCGAGCTGTCGCGAGGGGTGTTTCGTCGCGCGGATGCGCCGGCGCCGGCGTACCCGGATCTGCTGGCAGTCTCGCTGCGGGCTCCGCGGGCGGTGGTATGTCTGCTGTCGGCGGCAGCAGTGCACGACCTGACCGACGAGATTTCGATGGCGGTACAGATTGCCGTACCGCGCCGTACGTGGCCGCCGAAGCTCGACCACCCTCCGGTTGAGGTCTTCGTCTGGGACCCGGCTACCTTCGAGCTGGGGTTGGATTCCGCCGAAGTTGCGCCGGGAGAGCGGGCGAGGATTTACTCGCCAGGCCGGACCGCCGTTGACCTGATGCGCATGCGGAACAAGCTCGGAGAGTCGGTCGCGCACGTCGCCCTGCGCCGTTACCTAGCCCGACGTGACGCTCGGATCGCTGACCTCTTCGCGTACGCGAAGGCATTGGATGTGCTCGGGCCGGTCCGGGCCGTGGTTGACGTCCTGGCCGCGTCATGAAGGGGATGCCGTGACCCGACCTACCCGCGCCGACGCGGGTGGCCGTGCGTATCTGGACCTGCAGAATTTGGCCCGCAGGCAAGGTCGTCAGACCCAGACGCTGATGGTCATCTACGTTCTCGAGCGGTTCCTCGCCCGCCTCGAGGTCAGCGGGTACGCGGACCGGTTCGTCCTCAAGGGCGGAATGCTGTTAGCCGCCTGGGACGCCCGCCGCGCCACTGTCGACGCTGACTTCCTCGTCCGCAACCTAAACCTCGACGAGGAATCGGTCCTGCGGCGGGTCGTCGAGATCGCCGCACTGCCCGGGCCGGTCGAAGACGGGGTGGAGTTCCGCCCCGACACCGTTACGGCGAACAGCATCCGCGACGGGGACCTCTACGGCGGGTTTCGGATCGCCATGGATGCGACCGTCGCCGGCGCGGTGGTAAAGCTGCGCCTGGACATCAGCACCGGCGACCCGGTTGCCCCGCCACCGACCATCGTCGACTACCCAACTCTGCTCAACGAGCATCCCCGCCTGAGCATCCTGGGTTACCCGTTACCGGTCGTCCTGGCGGAGAAGCTTTGCACCGCTGTCGAGCTCGGCGCCGGCAACACCCGGGTCCGCGACTACGCCGACATCTGGACGCTCACCCGTAGCCACGACATCACCGCGGCAGACCTGCTCACTGCCCTGGCCGCGACGTCCGAGCACCGTGATGTCGCCCTTCGGCCGCTCACTGAGGTCATCGGCGACTACGGCCGTGTCCGTGCCGGCGCCTATACCGCCTACCGACGCCGCCTCGGACCAGACGCCGCCAAGCTCCCCGAGACCTTCGCTCAGGTCGTCGACGGCGTCATCGCCTTCGCTGACCCGGCGCTGGCGTCTCAAGTCGCGAGTCGAGCCGTTTGGGCTGCCCGGAGCGCGCGCTGGAACGGGTGAGTGCCCCGCTGGTTATCTCGGTGACACCGTGTCTTGACCCGCCTTTCGAGCTGATGGCAGTCCGACCAAGGTGCAGATGAACTTCCTAGCCGCGGCGTTTGTTTGGGTAGCGGAGAATTCCGGGAAGCGTTCTTCCCAGGGCTGACGGAGCTGCGGGGGCAGCCAGAGCGTGGGTCAGAGCCGGAGAAGCAGTTCACCGTTGAGCCAGGTGCACAAGTCGTCGACGCTGCCAGCCTCGATCAGCACCGCCTTGTACATGCTGGACATGCGTGCGGGCCGTCCCAGGTCATATTCGGCGTGGCCGGACCAGTCGAGGTGGCACGGCAACGTGATCACGCCGCGGGTCGGCCGTTTCGGCGCGGTGAGCGTGTCGGCCAAGACGTACGGCTTCCGATCTCCGTACGGGAGGTAGCTCACCGGCGGCCGGGGCATCGGCTCGTCCCGCCGGGTGTCGACTCCCTCGGAGAACTCGCCCGCACCCCCAGCCTACTAAGCACGCCTCCATGCTTCGTGAAGAAGCCCAGGCGAGTGACAGCCTTCAGAACTGGAACCTCTGACAAACCGCTTCGGCCGACTGATGGCACAGTGACCGAAATGGGTGCTGAATAGCGTTTCGTCATCAGCCGTTCGGTTGATTCTCGCAAGGGGGTCGTTCGTAGGAGCTGACAAAAGTTGATTTGGGGGTGTCGGGCAAGCAAGTGGTCGGCATCGGAGGCGTCCCGGACGGCCCAGCTATAGGCGACGCGGCCCGTGCTATTGCCGCGGCCAATCCGCGCTCACGTCACTCGTGAGCGAGCGCTAGGGAGCGCCGTTCCGCTCGGCGACCGGCCCTCATGGCAGCCATCGAACAACCCTCTGGAGACTTCGTGTCCACACCTTTATGCGAATTGTGCATTTCACCCCGTTCACCCCTGAACGACCATCCGGGCTTGCCGTCCGGGCGGATCCGGTGCTTGTCCTCCCTGTTGACCTCCGTTGGGGAACGGACCCGTGAACCGGTCTTACAGCGCAGCACAGCGCGCCTTTCATCTACCGCGGCCGTCCTGCGACAGACCCTCCGGTCTGGGTCTCTCCCCCGGGGACGATGCCATGGTTAGGTCGCTGCGGTACGTCGATCCCGTGCTGCGCGTGCAGTCCCAGATCACCGACCGGGATTGCGTCCTGCTCGACTGGCTCGCCGAGCACGGTGTGCTGACCTCTGTGCAGATCGCGCAGGCGTTGTTCCCGTCGTTGGACTACGCGCAGGAGCGGCTGCGTGCCCTGGTTGGTCTTCGGGTGCTGGAACGGTTCCGGCCGAACCGGGCCGGTGGCGGCTCGTTCCCGTACCACTACGTCCTCGCCCAGTTGGGTTTGGAGGTAATCGCGGCGCAGCGCGGCGAGCACCTTGAGCGCGGCTACCGCGACCGGGCCCGGCGGCGACGCTGGCAGTTGACCAACCGCGCGAACCTGGCGCACCTGGTCGGCGTCAACGGCTTCTTCACCGCCCTGGCCGGCCACGCCCGCACCCGGCCCGGCTGCGAACTGGCGCGGTGGTGGTCGGCCCGGCAGTGCCAGCAGATGGGCGCCTTCGCAGGCGACGACGCCGACATCGCCGAACGCATCTACACCCCGAAGTCGCGGCCCGACGGACATGGAATCTGGGTCGAGGACGGCACCCAGATCCCGTTCCTGCTGGAGTACGACACCGGCACCGAACGGCCGATCTCCCGCCTGGTCGACAAGATCGACGGATACGAGGACTTCGCCCGCGTCACCGGGCGGGTGTGGCCGGTGCTGTTCTGGCTGCCCGGCCCGGTCCGGGAGCGCCACCTCCACGAGGAACTGACCGATGCCGGTGTGCGCTATCCCGTGGTCACCGCGATCCACGGCGCGGGCAACCCCGCCGAAGCGGTGTGGTGGCTGCACCGTAGGCCGGGACGGCGCCTGCGCCTCGCCGAACTGGGCGGTCAAGATCCGACAGCCGTGGCGCGGTAGAACGCCGGGCCGGCCTTTCCCCGAGTGACAGCCACCGCCGAGGCGTTTCCGTGCCGGTTGACAGACGGCGCTTTCTGTCACAACGCATACGGCTGCGGTGGTGACAGACGCGGAAGCTATCGTCGCGCCCCCACCCGCATCGTTGCCGGCAATTCGCTTGCCCGGGCTCGGCTTTCATCCACATCGACCGGAGGACCCACACCAATGAAGTCCCGCCAGCGGCTGCACACTCCCGCCTTCGCGTCCCGACATGTCCCCGATGAGAACCGTCGTCGTGAACGCCCTCCGATGGTGACGGTCTGGACCGGTCCGCGGGAGGTGGTCCCGTAGCAGCGAATCGTTCGCCGGACCGGACCGCCCGCGGCAACCGCGCCGAGGGGCTGGCCCAGGTCCTGATCATGCTCGCGATCGGCACAGCAGCCGGAGCCGCGAGCTTCACCCACGTCCACAACGTCGCCGCGAGCCACGGGCAGCCGGGCTGGCTCGCCTGGGCCGACGCCATCGTCCTCGAATTGATGTCGATCGCCTCCGGCCTGGAACTACGCCGCCGGCGACGCGAGCACACCTCGCCCAGGTTCCCCGCCGTGGTGTTGGGCTGCACGGTCGTGCTGTCACTGGCGGCGCAGGTCGTCGAAGCCGAACGGTCGCCGATCGGGTGGACGGCCGCCGCCATCCCAGCACTGGGTTTCCTGGTCATGGTCAAGGTCGCGCTCAGCCACACCGGTGGACCGTCCACCTCGACACTCGACGATCCTGCGGTCCGCGCAGAGCGCGCCGACGCACCCGCGGTCCGCAGCGCAGCAGACCCGGATCAGCGGTCCGCACCGGTCCGACGCCGGTCCCGCGGACCGTCCGCAGAGGTTGAAGACCTGCGGGCCGTGCTGCCCGCCGCCCGGGCGGTCAGAGACCACCTGGCCGACAGCGGTGAACCCCTGACCCGTGGCGCGCTCGCTCGCCACCTGCGAGCCGGTGGCAACAGCGTCTCCAACTCCAAAGCCTCCGCGCTGCTCAAGACGCTCAGGTCCGAGCGGGAGCCGCCACCGACCCGCCAGTACCGCGCCAGCGGCCCGGGCCGGCCGCCCGAAAGCCCACGTCAGCGACGTGATCACGACGCTGACGTGAATTCCCGACAGGAAGGAGGTGATACATCATGACAACGCTCTCAGAAAAGTTCCCGGAGATCTTCCCGCCGGAACGTCCGGTCGTGGACCACGACGCCGAACAGTTCGCCCGGATGTGGCTGCACGGGTCCCGCCGCCGCATCGCGCGCACCATGCCGGTGATCGCGGTGGTCCGCGAACTGGCGGCAACGCTGCGCGACGATCAGATTCCGGCACCGCAGGCTCTTTCTGCCCTGCGGCGCGCGGTCAGTCTGCTCACTGTGCTTGCCGACGTGGACCACAGCGTCAACCGGCAGGTGGTCGACAGTGGGGGTGTCGAATTCGAGGACAAAGCCGAAAGGAACCGGCTCCTCGGTCGCGAGGCCATCTCGCGGCCGGGGGAATCGACGCGGTTCGCCAAGGCGTGGCTGCTCGCCAGCCCCGCCGAGGCCATCCGCACCGAACCGGTGTTCTCCCTCGTCGAACAGCTGCTAGACGTTCTGATCGTGGAGAAGCCGACCGTCGCCTACGCCAGCCTGCAGCAGGCTGTCCAGGTGCTCAACGTCTTCGCCCGCGAGGACAACACCGCCGGCATCGCCGCCTCGGCAGATTCCACCGCTAAGTAACCCATCCACACCTTAACCGCCGAACGGGGCCGTCCTGCCGCCACAGGCAGGACGGCCCCGTCCCGTCCGCGGGCAACCGCTGCTCACCGCGTCGCCGTGAAACCCTTCAGCGCGGTGGTGAGCCGCTCGTCGTACGGATGGTGCCGTCGACCCTCCTCCAGCACCGCCCGCGCGGGGCCGGCAAGGTTGTCGGCGGAGGCGAGCACCGCGTCGACGTACTCCCGACGTATGAGGTACCGATATCCGGACAGCCACAAGTACCCGGCGCCGTCGGCGAACGGCCCGGTATAGGCATCCACCACCCGGCGCAGCGCCGCGACCTGCGACTGCTGCTCGGGTGCGGCCGCGGCGTCCGCAACAGCGTCGAGCATCGTCCACAAGTCGACGTCGAACCCGGCCCGGTCCAACACGTACTGGTGCTGCTGCACCTTCAGGTAGCTGCCGTCGCCGCCGAGCCGGGTAAAGACCTGCCGCAGGTTGTACGTGTAGGTGTGCGTCCGCTTCACGGCCTTGTCCCGGGACGGCTCAGGCATCAGGTCCTCGAGGATGAAGTCCTGGTGCGCGCTGCCGCCGCGCGCGATCAGATACGTCAAGAACTCCAGGGAACGCTTCCGGACATGCACGTCCGCGGGAACGTCAAGAATCTCCGGCTTACCGAGCACCCGCACCCTGATCACCGCACGAGAACCCCTACCGGCGCCGATTCCATCGGGCAGCCGCTCCGGACGGCCAAGAACTGGGAGGGTACGGGCGTCCGGCCAGGAATCCACGTCACCAGCATCGCGACCGCCGGCCCGATCATGCATGAGCAGGACGGTAACGCATCAACCGCCAAAGCGTGGACGTCAATACATACGTGCCAATCCGCCATCACGACTGGGAGTCATCCTGACCGATCGTCGCCGTACCCGCACACCCGTCGGCCCTGAAACGCCGACCGATTCACCGTCGAACATCGAGGACCTGCAAGCACTCGGCGCCACCACCGACGTGGTCACCGCCGGAAGGTTCCTCGGCATCTCCCGCAACACCGCCTACCGGCTGGCCCGCCGCGGAGCATTCCCGCTACCCCTCATCCGCGTCGGCGCCCAGTACCGCGTCCCCACCGCAGCCCTGATCGCCGCTCTCCGCCCGGAACCAGGGGAGCCAGGCACCGCCGGCCCCGAAGCGCCGTAATCACCCACCAAGACGACTTGATCAATGTTAGGAGCAGAGCGTGAATGTCGAGCGATCACCGAAAAACCGTTGCACAGCAACCCTCATACGCTGGGAGCGTCCACCTCGTGGCCACCGATACCCCGTTCAAAGTCTGCCGTTGCAAGGATCCTGACACCGGCCGACCACTACGCAACAAATGCCCGAAACTACGCCGCGCCAACCGATCCTGGAGCCTCACCCACGGTCAATGGGCGTACCAGCTCGAACTCCCCGCGACCGCCGACGGGAAACGACGCCAACTGCGGCCCAGCACCGGCTTCGAGAACCGCGACGCCGCACAGGACGAAATCGACCAGGTCCGCCGTCTGCTCGACCTCGCCGGCAAAGACCCGAAACGGCTGACCGAAGTCGCCGACCTCATCCAAGCCTCCCGCCGCGCCACCAGCGACCTGCCCGACCTCGACACCATCAGGTTCCGCCTGAAGACCGACAGCGCACTCGGCGGCATTCCCACCCTCGCCCAGTACCTGACCGGCTGGGTCAACGACATCGAGATAGACGACAACACCCGCCGCAGCTACGCCAACCACATCACCACCCACCTCATCCCACACCTCGGCGACGTCGCCCTCGACCAACTCCGGCCACACCACATCCACACCCTCATCCGCAAAATCAAAGAACGAAACGAGGAGATCCTCGCCAAGCGAAAAGACCCCGACCCCGCCGTACGCAAGAGCGTCGCCGGCAAACGACCCACCAGGGACGCAACCCGCTCGCGCATCCGCGCCACCCTGCGCAAGGCATTCAATGACGCCTTCCGCGAAGGCATCATCGCCGGCATAGCCAACCCCGCCGCCCTGGTGAAGACCCCCAACAAACGATCCCGGCCGATCGTCTGGGAACCCGAACGCGTCGAACGATGGCGAGCCGCCGGAGAAGTCCCCAGCCCCGTCATGGTCTGGACCGACGAACTACTCGCCGACTTCCTCGACTACGCCGCCGACCACGCACCCGACATCCACCCGATGCTGCACCTCATGGCCTACCGCGGCACCCGCTGCGGCGAAACCTGCGGCCTGCTCGACGCCGAAGTCCGCCTCCGCAAAGCCGAGATCGGCATCATCAACCAGATCACCGCGTACGGCGGCGGAAGTATCCGTCACAAGAAGCCCAAGAGCGAAGCCGGCAACCGCGACGTCATCCTCGACCCCGACACCGTCGCTCTGTTCACCAGCTACAAAGCCCAGCGAGCGAAGTGGCAGCTGGCCGCAGGAGCCTCCTGGCCCGACACCGGCCTGTTCTTCGTACGCCCCGACGGCAGAGCCTGGCACCCCGCCTCGGTATCACAGCGCTTCCGCCGCCTCATCCAACGCGGCGGCTTCCCGCCCATCCGTCTTCACGACCTACGCCACTGCGCCGCCACCATCGCCCTCGAAGCCGGCATCGACATCAAAGTCGTCTCCGAACAACTCGGCCACTCCACCACAACCCTCACCCGCGACACCTACCAAAGCGTCGCCAAGGAACTGCACCATGAAGCAGCCGGAGCTGTCGCCGAACGCATCCGAGCCAAGCGCCGCGACGTCGCCTAACAGCTTTCGGTCCGCTCGGGCGCGTCCGGCCGCTGTCGTATCTCCTATTACCCACCCGGGCGCAGCCTCCGAACTCGGCCGGCCGAGCTTCGCCGGTCGAGCCCCTCGCTACCGGCATACGAGACGGTCGGCCACCGGTGAGCGGTGCCCAGCACAGGTGGCCTGGACCACCAGTAATGGGGATCGCCGTACGGCGATAGCCAACCGGCCGTATCGAGGATCAACACCCGAGCCTCAGCGGGTGAACCTTGACCATACGGAGACAGGTACCTCCGCCCATTAACCCACCTGACTACTCTTCGCCATCCTCAAACCACAATTTCTCAGGAGATAGGGAATTGTCATGCGTAGCTCATCAGAAGATCGTCCGCGCTACCTCACCGATGTCACCGACGCGCTCGGCACGGACGAGATCGAAAACCCCTGCACCAGCAAGCCGCCGACCTTCTGCACGCCACCGGCGATCAAACCGGCGCCGCCGACCTGATCAAGCGCCTCCACCACCGACTCGCCGCCCAGGCAGACAATGCCTGATGAATGCATACCCGAATGAAAGGCCGTCCCCGCTGGCCCACTGAGGCCGCCCGTGGGGACTGCAAACCACAACCCCGCCCGTAGGGGACGTTCCGTATCGGTGATGGAGACTCGCGGTATCGCCGAGCCTCGGCACTTCCTCGGCCGTTAACGGTCGCACCTGGTCAAAGGGGCGGCAGTGTTGCCGCGTCAGGCGGTGAGGCGGCGTCTGCCTGAATTAGGAGAACAGGCGGCCGATGCCGTCGCCGACTATCCGTGCAGCGGCGTCGGCCATGAGGGCTGAAATCGGCCCGTCCGCAATCTCGACGAGGATGGAGCGTATTGAGCGCACCTCGGTCCCCAGGGCGGCCCGGTCTATCGGGTGGGGCGTTGCTACCTGCTCGGCTCGCGTCACGCACGCCAGGAGCTCGCGCTGCTGATCCGGCGTCAGGTGCAGCATGGTCGTCGCGTCGCGCACCGCCCTGCAAAGGCTGAGTACGTCAGCGGCGGTGTCGGCCATGGGCCTCTCATCCACCTATTTAGGAAACCGGATGCAGGCAGGAGCCGCAACGAAACGCCGACGGTCTCCGGACGGCATTGCTCCCCGAGGTGGTCTACGTAGCGCCATCTGGGCTCGGGCCGCCGCCAGGGCCGTGCGGCAGGCAGGAGGGACCGAGTCACCCGTCCGGGGCCGAACGTCAGGTTACAACCCTCGTTACAGCGGCTTCGACGGCTCGCCACGCATTCGACGCCCGGGCGAGCCGTAGCATTGCCAGCCACGGTTCCAGGAGACTTGAAACAACGCGGGATGGCATGTTGGATGGGAACGGCCATCGCTGGATAGGCCATGCGGGGCTTCATGTTGGCCAGGGCGGCTGTAAGGTACCGAGGGTGGTAGTGAACAAACGTTCTAGTGGTGCTGGGCCTGCGGCAAGCGATGACCCTCTGACCAGCTTAGAGTTGTTCACTGGAGCCGGGGGACTGGCCTTAGGCCTGCACGGTGCCGGCTTCCGTCACCGCCTCGCCGTCGAGTTCTACACCCGGGCTTGCGAATCGTTGAGGAACAATGGCGCCAAGGACTGCCCAGACCTCAAGGCCGCCGCCGATGCGATACCGACGGCTGACGCCTCATGGCCTCTCGTCGAGGGCCCCGTCCAAGATGTCGACTTCACCCCGTTCTTGAACAAGGTGACTCTCCTTGCTGGCGGCGTTCCGTGTCAACCGTGGAGCATCGCGGGCAAGAAGCAGGACATCGAGGAGAAGATCGGCGGTGAGCGGAATCTATGGCCGGAGATGTTCCGTGTCGCCCACGAGACGCGACCCAAGGTCATTATCGCCGAGAACGTGGTGGGACTGACTCGCCCATCGTTCAAAGGCTATTACGACTACATTCTCGATGGCCTCAGCCTCCCCCACGAGATCCGAGGAAATGATGAGGATTGGCGCATCCATCACGCGCGCCTTCGGAAGCGGCTAAACGACGATGGTGTGCCCGACGATGAGCGATACGTGGTGCGGGCGGCGACGCTGAACGCCGCCGACTTTGGGGTTCCCCAAATCAGGAAACGGCTTTTCATAGTCGCTTACAGGGCCGACCTTGGTATCGATGGTTGGGTTCCGCCCTCGCCATCACACAGTCAAGCGAGCCTGGTGAACGACTTGATCGAGGGTGGATATTGGAAGAGGCATCAGATCGAGCCTCGAATCGAGGTCACTGCGGACCTGACGCCGACGCTGCCCGATGAACGGAAGGCGTGGCGAACGGTACGCGACGCGCTCTGCGACCCGGTCGACCTCGTGGAGCCCGGAGTCGATACTCCGATTGGCCTCGTGGAGCCCAAACTCAATCGCAAGCCCTCTAGCGGTCCGGCGCATCATGTCGGCTGGCCAGGCGCGCGACCTTATCGTGGGCATCAGCCAAGCGACCTTGATTGGCCATCGAAGACGATTAAGGCGGGGGTCCATGGGGTGGCGGGTGGCGAGCTGACGGTCAATGACCGACTGGGGCGGTATCGTTACTTAACTGTCCGTGAAGTCGCCCGTTTGATGACCTTTCCTGACGATTGGACCTTCGACGGGACTCGCGGGCCGCAGATGCGCCAGTTGGGCAACGCCGTCCCCGTGGATCTGGCGAGGGCGATCGGTGATTCGGTGCGCATCCAGCTCAGGCCCGACGAGGCGCGAGATGACGGCGCGGAGGTCGCGGGCGACCGTGGCATCGTCTGACGCCGGCCCCATATCGAGGCCCGCTGCCTCGTCTGAGGCTGTCGTGAGGGTGATGCGTGGCAATCGCGGCCGTAATACTCGGCCGGAGGTCCGGCTTCGCCGCGCGGTGTGGTCACTGGGGATGCGCTACCGAGTTGGTGTCCGTCCGGTCCCCTCACTGCGCCGTACAGCGGATCTCGTGTTTACCAGGGTCCGGGTCGCCGTGTTCGTCGACGGCTGTTACTGGCACGGTTGCCCCGAGCATTACCGCCCCGCGCGTCAGAACGCGGCGTTCTGGTCGGCGAAGATCGCCGCGAATCGTCAGCGCGACGGTGAGACTGACAACTTGCTGCGGGCGGCCGGGTGGATGGTCGTGCGAATCTGGGAGCACCAGGACGTAACGGCCGGCGCCGAGATTGTCCGGGCCGCGGTGGCCGAGGCCCGGACACGACCTGGTCGTTCTAGCGGCTGAGCCCGAGGTAGCCCGCGGGACCGAAGAGAACGTCTCTTTGAAGTACCGGTTGAAGTGCCCGCACACCGGCTCTCCTAGGTGCGAGCAGGCATGGCAGGCGCCGCCGTTGCGCTCGCAGGCAGGGTCAAGCGGGCAGCGGTGCTCGGCGTCGACGACGGCGTTCAGAAGGTCTTGCAGGTCGTTCTCGAACACCGCTTGCAGGCCACCGAGTACGAAGTCTCCGCGTGCGGCGGCGAAGACGAAGAACGTGCCGTGGGTAGGAAGCAGGTATTCGCCCAGGCTTTCACGGTCGACGCCGGCGAAGACGGAGAGCTGTCGGATGACACGGTGCGCGTAGGTGTGTACGAGTGTGAGTAGGTCCGAGCCGATGGTCGCGTCGCCCGGTTCATTGAAGCGGTCCGGCAGGTCGACCGCGCTGGCAATGGCGGCTCGCGTACCACGCGGGTCGGCCGTCGCGGGTAGGCGGTGGCCCCGGCCGCTCAGCCATCTGTGCATCAGCGTGGGGTCGAGGCGGAACATCAGCACCTCGGATTGTTGAGGGTCGGCGTAGATACGGCGTCCTCGTTTGCCGCTGAACAGGTTGAGGTTCGCGTCTCCTGGTGTGGTGCCGCCGCGGGTGAAGCCGTAGACGGCGCGCATGACTCTTCACGCACGTTTCCCCCCGACTCATCCCACTGGTTTGCGCTTCGATGATGAGAACACATGAGTACGACACTTTCGCACCCGGATATCGGTGGAGATCCGTTTCCCCAGCTCAATCCGCATGGCAGCAGCGACAAGACTATTTAAGGTCGTTTTATACCTATTTGTGGCGATTGCTTGACGAGCGCCATTGCTCCTTGCAATCTTCAGCCGCAGGCGCAATTCAACACGTCATAGGAATCTGCTAGAACGCCGCGACAATACTCGCCACTAGACGCTTTTCTCGCCCTTAGGGGATGCCAATCGAGCGTGCCCTCCGTTACGCTCCGCCATGGGCCGCCGGCATTCGTGCCGCCCGGTGGCTCGTCGGCGCATCACGTCCGCGCAGGACGTGGTGGAAAGCGGGGAGTGAGAGTGACGATCGAGACCATCGACGTGACACCGGATCCGAGGATCCTGACCATCCTGGGCGATATCGAGTTCAGTCCATGGCAGTGTCTCGCTGAGCTCATCGACAACTGCTGCGACAACTTCCTCTCCGCGGGTCTCAACGGCGGCAAGCAGCCGACGGTGCAGATCTCGCTACCCTCCAAGGGCAGCGACCTCAAAAGTGCTGAGGTGTGGGTGGTCGACAACGGCAGCGGCATGGACCTCGACACGCTGAATAACGCAATCCGCGCCGGCTGGTCCTCTAACGGCGCCCACGGCGCGCTCGGGCTGTTCGGTATGGGGTTCAACATCGCGACCGCCCGCCTCGGCCAGCGAACCCAGGTACGCACCACCCGCGAGGGTGACCCGCATTGGACGGTGGTGACCCTCGATCTGCCGAATCTCAACGCCGGTGGCACGTTCGACGTCCCTGTCACCTACGAGCCCAAGGAGGACCCAGCCGATCACGGCACCAAGGTGATCATCAGTGCGTTGCGACCGGAGCGGCTCACCCTTCTGCAGGGCCACCAGGCAATCCGAACCAAACTTGGCGACGTTTACAGCTACCTGCTACGCGAACACGGCGTCGAGATCACTGTCAACATGCGCAAGGTGGTACCGCGGCGCCCGTGTACCTGGGGCCCTAACCGGTACGTCATGCGCAACGGTGCCGAGATCCGCGCCATCCAGTACATCGACGAGACCCTGGGGGTGATGAAGGCATGTGCCGTCTGCGGCAGGTGGCAGACGGTAGACCACGAGAGCTGCGTATTCTGTCCCGACGGCGGACGGCTGGAGGTTCGCGAGCAGCGCATCCACGGTTGGCTCGGCATCCAGCGCTACCTGCACTCCAGTGACTACGGGATCGACTTCTTGCGCAACGGCCGGAAGATCCTGCTGCGCGACCACCGCATCTTCGACTGGGTCGACGAGACCGGCAACGAGGACCCGGAGAAGGAATACCCGATCGATAATCCGCGCAACGAGGGCCGCATCGTCGGCGAGATCCACTGTGACCACGTCGCCGTGAACTACCAGAAGACGGCCTTCGAGTACGAGACGCGGGAATGGAAGAAGGTCGTCAGGACCATCCGGGGCGAGTCGCCCCTGCGGCCCAACATCGCCAAGCGGCGCGGCTTCCAGGAGGAGAACCGCAGCCCTCTCGCCTTGCTCTACGCCGGCTTCCGTACCGACAAACCCGGCCTGAAGTACCTCATCCCAGGCAACGGCCAGAACGCCCTGCGCGAACAGGTCATGGACTGGGTCGACCGCTTCCGTAAGGGCGACGCCGACTACCAGGAAGACGACATCTGGTACCAGGCAGCCGAACAGCATGACAAGGGCATTCTCTCCCCCGTCGCCGACGGGGCGGACGACGTCCTCGACGAGATGGGCCTTAACCCGAACACGCCGACCCCTTCGTCCGTGCCCACCGATCCGGCTCGCCCGGCCAGCGGCCCCGCCGAGGATGCTGCGCCCGACGCGACGCCGTCCAGCATGCCCACCCCCGCACCGCAGGCCCGACAGGAAACGGTGGACGAACGGCTCAGCCGGTACCGGGGAGCGGCTATCCTCGCCCCCGCGTTTGGGGGCCGATTCGACGCCGCCGACCTTGGCAAGGCCGACGTCACGGTCTATGCGGTCGACACCGCCGAACTCGTCGACCCGGCCGGACGAACCGTGCCGGTCTTCGCCCACCTCGCGCGTGCACCCAGGGTGGAGGTGTTCCTCGCACGCAAGCACCCCATCCTGACCGACTATGGCATCGACCTAACCGACCTCGTCCAGGTCGTCCTCGCCGAGTTCCTCGTCGCCCGCGCCCCCGGCACGAAGCAGCCCCTCATCACGGCACTGGAGAAGATCAAGGGAAGAGCCTCTAACGACCGCCGCATCACCGTCGACTCACTGGCCAAACGCTCCCGTGACCTGCTCGACCGGATTAGGACCCTTATGCTCCGCGAGATCAAGGGCTCCCCGACCGGACATTGGGAGTCCCTCCTGCCTCACGAGAGGGCCGAGGCCGAGCGACGCTTCGCGCTCGAGCGCGCCGGTGACGAATGGGACGAGTCCATCGACAGCGGCGACTTCATCCACTACCTCCCCGCGTCGGCCGCAGTCCGCCTCATCGAACGCCGACCAGATGCGTTCCTCGACGGTCGCGTGTTCCGCCGCCGCTACAGCACCCTCACCGACGAGACCGCCCGAGCGCTCGGCCTCTCCCGGGTCACCAGCCTGGTCAGCGAGATCGCCCTGATGGCCGACCACACGCCCAGGCTCGAGGCCGACGAACTGCGGCGCATGCGACTGAGCTGCGACCTGGTCGAACGCGAACTCGACGAGGCGTAGGGGCCAGCGATGACGTTTATGGACCCAACCTTCTTGCGAGACCTGGGACCACGGCAGTTCCCCCGACAAGTCGAGCGGCTCCTGACCCATCTTGGCTTCACCGATCTGGCGACCATTGATGGCGCCGGCGATGGTGGCGCCGACGTTATCGGCTGGCACGGCGGCCTTTGCTGGGTACTGCAGTGCAAATGGAAGCTCAACGGGCCGATCGGGCCGGAGGCCGTCGATGAGGTCCAACGCGCCCGAGAACTCTACGGCGCCGACGAGGCAGCCGTCGTCACCACCAGCGTTCCCGGCCCGAAGGCGACCCAGCGCGCCCAGGAACTCGCGGCGATCACCCGGCCCATCAAATTCTGGACCGGCGACATCCTTCGCCGGGCATACGAGCGTGCACCCACCTCACTCGAACCGATGCGACTTCGCCCCTACCAGCGCGAGGCAATGGACGCCATTGAGGCCGACCTCGCCCAGCGTAATCGCGCGATGCTCATCCTCGCCACAGGCCTCGGCAAGACCGTGGTCGGTGGCCGCGTCATCGCGGATCACCTACGGCACACCCCAGGCGCGAACGTCCTGGTCGTCGCGCACACTCGCGACCTCGTCGCACAACTCGAACGCGCCCTCTGGCAATTCCTGCCCAAGCACATCCGCACCCGGCTACTGACCGGCGACGACCGGCCCGACGACCTGACCGGGGTCACCTTCGCCACCGTGGCCACCGCACTCGCCGTCGTCCGGGTCGGCTATAAACCCGACCTGATCATGGTCGACGAGGCCCACCACATCGGTGAGAACGGCCAATTCGCCGAACTGCTCGATCGACTCTCGACCGCACGGCAGTTCGGCGTCACCGCCACACCATGGCGTGGTGACCGATACGACCTCACCACATACTTCGGCGAACCGACCTTCACCCTGGGTATTGAAGAAGGGATGCGGCGCGGTTACCTCGCGCAGGTCGACTACCGGCTATTCGTCGACAACATCGACTGGGACGTCGTCCGCGCCGTCAGCGAGCACGGCTACAGCCTCAAGGAACTCAATGCCCGCCTTTTCCTGCCCGAACGGGACGAGGCCATCCGCGACGAACTCGCCGCCGTATGGAACCACACTTCACGGCCCCGTGCGATCGTCTTCTGCCGCACCATCGAGCACGCCGAGCGTATGGCCGACGTACTCAACCACACGCCGCCCTGGAGCAGGGTCCAGGCCGTTCACGCCGGCCTCGCCATGCGCGAACGCCAACGACGGCTGCTCGCCTTCCGCGCTGGCGAGACAGGCATCCTTACCGCCGTTGACATTCTCAACGAGGGCGTCGACATCCCCGACGTGAACATCCTGTGCTTCGCCCGAGTCACCCACAGCCGACGGATCTTCGTCCAACAGCTTGGCCGCGGCCTTCGACTAAGAGACGGCAAGGACCGGGTCACCGTCCTCGACTTCGTCAGTGACCTGCGTCGCATCGCCGCCACCCTCAAACTTCGCCGTGAGATGGAGGCACTCGATATCGAGACGCTTCCTCTAGGCCACGACTCGACGATCACCTTCTCCGACCAGCGCGTCGAATCCCTCATGGAGGAGTGGATCAAAGACGCCGCCAGCCTCGAGACCGCCTACGACGAACACCGCCTCCAGTTCCCCGCCGCCCTCGAGACAGGCAGCTGACGTGCCCACCGCGCAGAGCGTGCCCACGAGTGTTCGTGACGAGGTCGCCAAGATCCTCTATGCCGAAGCGGAGGCCCTCGACTGGGAACGCCTACCAGCCCAGCTCAAGAGCGGCCAATACAACCAGTGGGCCGATGACCCGCGCATCGGGGGGCTGCTCGCCCGTTTCATTCCCAACCCACTCGGTTGGATCAAAGAAGTTCCGCTCAAGGAGTATGCCCGCGCGCTGGAGAACATGGGCAGGTTCGCCTCCTTCACTACGATGCACTACGCACCACCCGCCGACTTCATCCGCCCGACCTTCGGACGGCGATGGGAGTACGTGCCGAATAGCCAGGGTGACAAGCCCGCCCATTGCCTGGCGACAGACGGCACGACCACCCGATACATCTGTTGGGGGCCGCCCGGCCAATGCAAGGAACTGCTTTGGGCGGCCGTGACCGCCGGCCTCGAGCACCAGGGACACCCTGCCATCGCCCTATCCGTGCGCAGCGACGCCGAGATCGACAACAGCGTCCAGCGTAAGCATGAACGCATCGGAGAACGATGCGGCATCGAGATCAGATACATGGTGCGACCGCTACGTCAACGCACCTGACCCGAGCGACACCGCGCGTACTGACCTCACCTCTGACCACGCGACCATCACAGGAGAGTGCGTGCTGCCAATCTTTCCAGGTCCCATCACTGTCGAACCTGTCGATCCCGAAAACCTAAGCGCGTAGGCAGAAGTTCGGTACGTAACTGGTGACGGGCTGTCCGCGAACATGCTCAGCGAGAGGGACATACCAACGTAAAGACCCCGCCG